>NZ_JACJFL010000062.1:0-20385 GCF_014164575.1 Pseudoalteromonas sp. SG41-1 | reverse complement strand
CGTTGCTCGTTGCTCGTTGCTCGTTGCTCGTTGCTCGTTGCTCTCGCTCTAGCAGCTTTTTATTTATTCGGGTATCATCTGCGCAACTTTGATTATCAGTTGCTATTTATGACCACGTTAAGTGCCAAGGAAAATATTCAAGCCATTGTTAAGGCGATTAAAGCTGAAGAAGCTAAGCTTCGTCAAAAGCACCCGTTATTAGCCCATCAGAATACTATCGGGATGGCTATTTTATTATTATCACTCGGTGCGTTAATTGGCGTTGGTGCGCTTTATTACTTTGCTATTATTCCCGCGTGGTTATGTATTATTTTAGCTGCTATTGCTGCGTCAATTTCCCACGAGCTTGAACACGACCTGATCCATAAACAGTATTTTAGTAACCAGCCTTTTCTACATAACTTTATGATGCTAACAGTGTGGCTAATGCGCCCAAATACTATTAGCCCATGGTATCGCCGTAAAATGCATTTACATCATCATAAAGTGTCGGGTACTGAGCAAGACTTAGAAGAGCGCTTAGTGGGTAATGGCATTAAAAAGCCATTGTTACGGGCGTTGGTAATTGTTGATGGCTTACTCGGCTTGTTGATTAACGCTAAACGTTTTAGTAAGGAAATCAAAGGGTTTAGCTTTTTTAAGGTATTTAACGCAGGGTTTCCGGTTACCACAGCGTACTTTGCTATTTTATATAGCGTAATTGTGTTCCATTTAGTTGATTTATTTACCCCACTTGCGGCTAATTCGCCGGCGTTGTTGCTGGACATTATGGCGGTGTTTGAGTTTTTAATGGTGGTGTTGATTGTGCCTAATATTGTGCGTTCAAGTTCATTAAATTTTGTGACTTCATCAATGCATTACTATGGCGGCGTTAATAACATGCTGGAGCAAACGCATGTTTTAACGAGTCGCTTGTTCGCACCGTTTAACTTGTTTTGTTTTAACTTTGGCCATACCCATACGATCCACCATTTTGTGCCGAATCAACCGTTTTATTTACGCCAAATGATCAGCAAGAAAGTACTTGAGGTAATGAAAAAACACGGTGTTCGCTTTAACGATTTTGCTAGCATCAAACAAGCAAATCGCTATCAAGCTTCTTAATATCAAGATACAAATTACTAATTGACCTCAAGTTAAGTTAAGGTTTTAAAGTCGTTATCTAACTCAATATTTAGGTAACGACTATGAACCTTAATCAAATCACTTTACCTGTCTGTGACATCGAAAAAGCAAATCAATTTTACCTGGCCATGGGCTTTACACAAATTGTAAAAACGGATCATTACTCACGCTTTGAGTGCCCTAATAAAGCTACATTTTCTTTATTATTAACTGATGATGTGTTTAGTAATGGTGCGGTTATATATTTTGAAAGCGCAGAACTAGAAAAGTGGGTCGCCTCCTTAAAAGCTAAGGGCTTTGAGTTTGAATCAGCGATCACCGAGCAGCGTTATTTATGGCGAGAAGCGGTGTTAAAAGACCCATCAGGCAATAAAATTAAACTTTATTGGGCGGGGTGTAATCGGCTGAATCCACCATGGCGAGTTGAAATTACAGATTGATCGTATTCTTGCTATGTCGGGTATAAAGATATTTTGTAGAAGAGTCTGTTATGTTTGATAGTAGCCAAGTGTCTAGAATTATCGAGATGGCGTGGGAAGATCGCACGCCATTTGAAGCCATTGAAAACCTTTATGGTTTAAATCATTCCCAGTTAGTTAGTTTTATGCGCGACAATATCTCATCGGGTTCGTTTAAAGTCTGGCGCAAGCGCCATGCTGGCCGTACAACAAAACATTTAAAATTACGCAATCCCGCTATTATGCGCAGCCACTGTAAAACCCAGTATAAAAACCGTTAATGACCTAAACGTTTGTTGAAAATACAAGGGAAGTTGGCGTAAAGTGATACCACTTTAGTTAGTTAAAATTCTATGTAGGGATCTTAAATGCAAATTACCGGACGTTGTCATTGTGGGGAAGTTACTTACCATGCTGAAGTTGATGAAAATAAAGTAATAAATTGTCATTGTACTGATTGCCAAATTATCGCAAGTTCCCCATTTCGCACTGTGGTTATATCACATCCTAACGCGGTTACGTTTACTGCAGCTGCGCCGAAAGAATATATAAAAACAGCCGAAAGTGGTAATAAGCGTGCACAGGGATTTTGTGGTAATTGCGGCACCTCTTTGTATGCAACGTCAGTCGGTGATGGCGATAAAATTTATGGCCTACGTATTGGGGCTATTGAGCAGCGTGAGCAACTTATACCTAAAGCACAAATTTGGTGTCGTTCAAGCCCATCTTGGTTAAAAGAGCTAAACACTATAACTGGCTTTGATACTGTGCCTTAAGCGTCTAATTTCGTAATGTATATTACTATTATGCGCGCTCTAACAATTTTGCAAAAGATAAATTAGCGCGCATTGCTACGTTTATATCTGCTTTAATAGCCAGTGAATTGATCACGGCATTTATGTGTGCTGCTTCAAATTGCGAATCAAGACATGTAACTAAATGGGCTTGAAGCAGAGCTTGAAAATTATCGTCCACCGCCAATGCCCCCAGCTTTATTGCCAAGTAACAGTGATGAGAAAGCCTGCTTTGGGCGCTGTTTATTTTAGTCGTGGATAGGTGTTCAATTTCTTGCTCAACCAATGCTGTACGATTTGGCAGTCTTTGCAAACATATTTGTTTTAGCACGTTTAGGCTATTTAACGCCCGAGGGGCACCAATGTAGGTAACCATATAAGAAAATGCACTATTAAGCTCATCAATGGTATGTCCTTTATCTAAGGCTTCGTTCAACAAGTTTTTTAGACGATATAACTCCCCCATTGCTGCAAGTGCGGCAATAGCTGCAACAAACGGGTATTTTGTGTGGTTATTTACTTTAAGCATAATGTCTCTTTAAAAATTAAATTGTTAAAAAGCAAAAATATCGCAGTAGGTAAGCTTTACCTTAGGCTGCTTAATTTGCTGTTTAAAATAGTGCGTAGAGAAGTGAATTATTTGGGTTTTTATAGTGATAACCTGTCAGCGCATTAATATGCCTGAGCGAATATTTATTATTACTGATAATGGCTAAATGTGTTTGTTAAAACCAATGTGTTTTTTGCCTAAAACAACAGATCGTGATTGTTTTTAATATTTATGAGTGTGCTTAGTGCTAAGCTTTGATTAAAGTATGATGAGATCAAATTAAAACGCGATGACTAGTAAACAGACCTTAACCGAATCCGTGTTAGCAATTGCTACACACGATGGTATTTTTAACACTCAGATAGATGCGCTTAAATTAGTACGTCGCAGCAATGTGTCTGAGCCTATGCCATGTGTTTATGGGCTTGGTTTAGGCATAACTGTGCAAGGTGGCAAGCGTGTTACCTTGGGCGAAGATATTTATGATTATGCAGAAGGACAAACATTAGTTGCCTCTGTTGATGTGCCAGTTGTAAGCCATATTACTTCAGCGTCTATACAACGCCCTTTTTTAGGGTTGCACTTATGTATCGACAGTAAAGTTTTAGGTCAAGCAGTTGCTAATATGGATTTTTCATCTCAAGATTGTGTAGCTCGTCAATGCGCTATGTCGGTAGTCGATGCTGATGAGGGTCTTTTAGATGCTATAAATAGGCTGATTAAATTATTAAACGAGCCTAAGCTGCTTTTGCAACTAGCCCCTTTAATCCAAGAGGAGATTGTTTTTCGGTTATTACAAAGCCCACATAGTTATCAATTAAGGCAAATAGTAACCGCAGGATCCGCTAGTCAAAAAATAGCTAAAATTTTATATTGGTTAAAACAAAATTATAAAGATGATTTTTCGATAGTTGACTTAGCTGCTGAGGCGCATATGAGTGAATCAACGTTTCGCCAGCACTTTCGAGAAGTGACTAAACTCAGCCCTTTGCAATATATCAAGAATTTACGTTTACAAGAGGCGAGGCAATTAATGCTGAATCAGCGCCTTGATGCGAATACGGCTGCTTTGCAAGTGGGCTATGAAAGCGCCTCACAATTTAGCCGAGAGTACACCCGATTTTTCGGTCGTCCTCCTCTTAAAGATATAAATGCATTGCGTTTAAGCAATGCATTTATTTAGGCATGTAGTTAGGTATTGCTGTCACTTCTCATGGTGATATTACGTCCACCTAAATAACCAAATACGGCGCACAATGCACTCGCAAAAGCACATAACCATAAGGTGGTTGTCCAATTGCCAAAGTAGCTATGTAATGAGCCTGCGATAATCGGCCCAGAGGCGGCAAGTAAATAGCCCAAGCACTGTGCCATGCCTGAAAGTGATGTAGCCTGACGGGTGTCATGAGTACGTAAGCTAATAAACGATAAACCTAAAATAAAGCAGGCGCCTGAGCAAAATCCTAAGGTGACTGCCCACAAAGAGGCAAACTCAGGTAAATAGAGCAGCCCAAGTGAGCATGTTGCGGCTATTAGTGCTAACAAGCTGGTTAAAATACGTTGATCTTTAAGCTTTGCCAGCAGTGGTATTAAGATAATGCCAGGCACTGCAGACGCTACTTGAAAGGCACCTTGTAGCGCACCCGCATGCTGAGCTGTATGGCCACCTTCAAGCAAAATGCTCGGCAACCAACTAATCATAATATAGGTAAAAAATGAATTTAACCCCAGCAATAAGGTAATTTGCCACGCAAGCGCCTCGTGCCATACTTTGTTGGTGTTGACACTCGCCAGTAGATCTTTTGTTGGCTTAGTATGAAGTTTTAACTGTGGTAGCCAAATAACAATACTCACTAGGGTAAGTAAGCCATAACAAGCAAGGGCTAATTGCCAGCCGATACTTTTATATTCAGCCAGCGGAATAATAAGCGCGGCATAACTGCCACCAAAAATGCCCATTGCTAGTACGTAAGTAGAGGTCATCACTGCCACTTTATGTGGGAAGTCGCGTTTAATTAAGCTCGGTAACAGTACGTTACCAATTGCGATACCGATGCCAATGACTGCTGTACCTAAGTAAAGCATTGGCATAGAGTCAATTAGCCGCGAAGCCAAGCCCAAACCAATCAGAATAAGCGCAATAAACAGTGATATTTCTAAGCCTTGTTTTTTAGCAAGACTTGCCGCCATCGGGCTGGCTAAAGCAAAGGCAATTAACGGCAGTGTTGTGAGCATACCGGCTTGCGAAGGGCTTAAGTTAAAGGTCAAAATTATTTGCTCAAGCACAGGAGCAAGCCCTGTAACGGGGGCGCGTAAGTTAGCGGCAATAAAAATAATGCCTAAAATTAAAATCGCAGTGGAAAATAAAGTCCGTTTAATTGGAGTTGAATACAAAACTAAAGTCACCAAGTAGATGGCAGGTAGCGTAATTATACCCCAACGCAACTGACGTTGATATTAAATTGCCAGCTGATTACTCTTTAAATTTGAATAACTTATTCTTAACAATTCCTTGTTCAGCAGGGTATTTTAAAAATAATTAACCCCACTTTTTATAGTCATCCGTTAATAACCTTACTAATTACGAATTTAATAGATAACAAGGTGACTTTATGAATAACAAGATTACTAATGCCCAGCAGGTTAATTTACGTTTAACTATGTTGAGCCTTGCGGTGATAGTTAGCTTAACTGGCTGTGAGCAAAGTGCGCCACATGAGGTTGATAAACAACAAAGCCAAGTAAACAACGCGGCGCCAATTAATCAAACCGATGAGCAGCAATTGGAGCTGCAAGCTCAAAAAATACAGATGCAACATGCCGTAAGATATACGGCAATGCCACAAGGAATGATGCATGAAAGCGTTGCTATGCCGCGCTCTGAATTACAGCTACAGCCGATGCCACGGACTCCAATTGATGATGTAGTCGTAGTGTCAGAGCAAGATCGTGAAAATTATTTAAAATCCCAGCAAAACCCAGTAAAACAAGTTGGTACTGAACCGGTTTCAACCTTTTCAATTGATGTTGATACGGGCAGTTACAGCAATACTCGGCGTATGCTCAATATGGGGAAATTACCACCTAATGACGCAGTTCGTGAAGAAGCTTTTATTAATTATTTTGACTACGATTACAGTGCACCCAATAGCATAGCTACACCTTTTAATGTTCATACCGAGATGGCAACAGCTCCTTGGAATGAGCATCGGCAACTGTTAAAAATTGGCATTAAAGGTTTTGAGATTGAAAAAGCCGATTTAAAGGCAGCGAATTTAGTGTTTTTACTGGATGTATCTGGCTCTATGAATGCACCAAATAAGTTACCCTTATTAAAAACCAGTTTAACCATGTTAACTAAACAATTAGATGAAAATGATTCAGTTGCCATTGTCGTGTATGCCGGTGCCGCAGGCGTGGTTTTGCCAGCAACGAAAGGCAATGATCAACAAACTATCAGCGCCGCGTTAGATAAACTGGCAGCAGGCGGCTCAACTAATGGCGAGCAAGGTATTGAACTGGCTTATCAAATTGCGGCCGAAAATTTTAAAAAAGGAGGTATTAATCGGGTGATTTTAGCCACTGATGGCGACTTTAATGTGGGCACCCAATCAATCGATAAACTCAAAGAGCTGGTGGCATCTAAGCGCAAGACGGGGATTGCCTTAACTACTTTGGGATTTGGCCAAGGTAATTATAATGATGGCCTAATGGAGCAACTGGCAAATATAGGTAACGGCCAGCATGCTTACATAGATAACATAAACGAAGCACGCAAAGTACTGGTCGATGAACTCAGCAGTACCATGCAAATTATTGCCAAAGACGTGAAAATTCAAGTGGAATTCAATCCACAGCAGGTGGCTGAATATCGTTTAATTGGTTATCAAAATCGCGTACTCGCTAATGAAGATTTTAATAACGATAAGGTCGATGCCGCAGAGTTAGGGGCAGGGCATAGCGTGACTGCGCTGTATGAAATAACCTTAGCCAACGCAGCTCATAAACAAATTTATGAGCTGCGTTACCAATCTAAAGAAGACAAAAAACTGGCTACCAGCAATGAACTCGCCTTTGTAAAAGTGCGTTATAAACAGCCTGACGCTGAGCAAAGTAAGTTGATCACTCAAGCTGTTGCAACACCTAAAGGTGAGCTGCCTTTATCGCAAGCCAGCCAAGACTTTAAATTTGCCGCCGCAGTGGCTGGTTTTGCGCAGTTATTAAAAGGTGCAAAATATATCGGAGACTGGCAGTATGAAGATTGCGCTAAATTGGCAACCGCTAACAAAGGCATAGACACATTTGGCTATCGTAGTGAGTTTGTGCAACTCGTTAATAATGCTGCGGCACTGTGATACCAATCAACTTAAATATTTAGTCATTCTAGCGCGCTAAATAAAGCGCTAACTGTGTTATAAATTTCTCAAATAGAACAACTATATGTCAAAGTTTATGCCTTGTTATCACTCTATTTATATGTCGCTATAAATGACTAATAACTTAACACGATTGGTATGATTTAAGTAAAGGACGTTATGACAGAACTAGCTGATGAGCAATTAATGTTGAGTTATGGACAAGGTGATGTACAGGCTTTTACCCAGCTGTACCTACGCCATAAAAATAGCTTATATCGTTATTTTTTACGCCAGTGCGCAAACCCGCAAGTGGCTGAAGAGCTTTATCAAGAAGTCTGGAATAAGCTGATAAAAGCGCGCTCACAGTATCAAGTGAGCGCTAAGTTTACCACTTGGTTGTATCGTATTGCGCACAATGAATTGATTGATCATTACCGCCGCACTGGTACGCAAAACAAATGGCTAGACGGTGATAATCAAGACATTGAAATTGCCGAATTTGCTGATCATAACAGTCGACCAGATGCTGAAAAGCTCGAGCAGGCTCAGCAAGCAGCGCAGTTAAAAGTGTGCCTAGCACAATTGCCACGTGAGCAAAAAGAGGCGTTTTTACTTAAACACGAAGCTGATTTTACCCTCAAAGAAATTGCCGAACTAGCGGTAGAAACAACTGAAAATATCAAAAGCCGCATCCGTTACGCGCTAGCCAAGCTAAAGCAATGTATCAAGTATAAAATGGAGACTAACAATGAGCGATAAGTTAACCGATCATGATATTGCTTCACTTTATAAACGAGGTGCAACGGAGCAACCAAGCTTACAACTTGATGAGCAAATATTACAACATGCAGCTGAAGCCGCTAATGCTAACAAAGTAACCAATATTAATAAGCGCAAACGCTTTTACCAAACTTGGTATGGGCAATTATCTACTGCGGCATCACTGGTGTTAGTCGCGGTTTTATATATGCAAAATACTACTCAGTATCTTAAGCCGTCAGAGGCAATGAATGATCTACAAATTTTAGTCGATGAACAGACTGCGTTAGCACCTGCAGCCTCGTCTGAAATGATGCAAAGCGAAGTGCTAGAACAAAAGCAGCTAGAGCAATTAAAGCAAACTCAAAGGCTTCAACGCAGTACACAATCTTACACGGCAGGACGGCAATTTGAGTCGCAAAGCATGACCGCTAAAAGTGAAGTATTATTAGAGCTTGAAGTGATCACCGAAGACGTTGCGAATAAATTTAAGCGTATAGATACACTTATTGCTGATGGTGAAACAACCGCCGCTAAAGCTCAGCTTGCTGAGTTATTAGTAGCGCACCCAGAACTCAAGGTGCACTTAACTGAGCAGTATAAACAGCTATTACAGTAAAAGGTAATCTAGTTATGTTCGCTATATAGCTATATTTTTTGTTTTATACTACCATGTTCGCTATATGGCGAGTTTTTGGTGGCTGCGATGAATAGAATAGAAATAGGAAAAGCGCTTGCTCAGGCGCGAAAAGAAAAACAACTAACACAACGAGAAGTGCAAAAATTGACGAACATTAATAAAAGCACACTATCTGAAATTGAAAACGGTAAATTTACAGGATCATTGGATATCCTTGAGCGTTATACTCATTATTTAGATTATGAGCTAGCTGTAGTACCAAGAACTTTGTCTAAATCACGGTTACCTCGTTGGGATGAATTAAACGATCTTTTTAGTGAGGATAGCTAGTGACGGCTTTTAACCTACCTGAAAAAGTACAAAAGTTGACAGTGTGTATAGATGACAAAGAGCTGGGTGTGCTAACTCATGATGCAATACACGATTATAAGCAAACGCAAAATGAGTTTAATCTATCATTAACTATGACTGAAAAAGGCATGGATGATAGTTATCGATCTGGTGCATTGCATCCTATTTTTGCGCAAAATTTGCCTGAAGGGCATAACCGTAGATACATTGCACAAAGGCTTGCTCGTTACGCCAAAGTTAACGACATGTACTTATTAGCTTTGCAAGGAAGTGATGGTATTGGCATGTTATCTTACCAAGGTGACTTTAAATTACCGCAAGTTGATAGCGTGTCACTTAACGATATTCTTACGTATTCGCATGCACAGCCTTTATTTCCGCAGTTATTAGAAAAATACTATCTCAGGAATACCTTGTCAGGAATGCAACCCAAAGTAAGTATTCCAAGTGTTGAGCGAACAGTTCATCAAAAAGATCTGATCGTAAAATCATTTGATGAAGAGTTTGAGCTGCTTACTGTTAATGAATATGTGTGCATGCAAGCAGCTAAATATTGCGGTCTAGCACCGCCAAATACGTATTTATCTGATAACCTTGAAACATTTGTGATTGAACGCTTTGATCGTGGTGAAAGTGGCACTCAGTTGCTAGGTTATGAAGACTTTACAACTTTGATGAAGCGCTCTTCAGATCCCGATGAAAAATATCGGGGAAGTTACGAAACCCTACTGAAAGCAACCTATTTGTACACGAATAATATGCTCGAAGTTGAAAAAATGTATAAGTACATCGTTTTCAGTTGTTTAATTGGTAACGGTGACGCCCATCTTAAAAATTTTGCGCTGCAGTACACGCCAGATATGAGCAATATTTTTGTTTCTCCACCTTTTGATATTACTCATACATTAATTTATCCAACCATCAATAATAAAATGGCACTTAATATTTGTAAGAGCAAAGAGTTTCCAGACTGTGATCACTTAATTAAGCTGGCTAATCAAGGTCATATCGTAATTAGGAATGCGCAAGAGATTGTTGAATCGTTAGCTCAAGGGGTTATAGAGTATGTTTCAAGGTCACAAGAAGTCTTGCTCTTAAGTGGTTTAAAAGAGTCGATTTTAGCTGGAGTTGATAAAGTGATGACTGCAACTTACAACTCAAAATCATATCGCCATGATAAAAAGAAAAAGTTTGAGTAATAGCAGAAATCACTTAATTCAATATTTACCAAGCGTAACTTGCTGAGAACATTATATTACGTGGTCGCCCAGGAAAATAACGGTCGCCAGTAAAGCTGGTGTAATCGGCACGCTCTGCATAGGCGGTATCAAATAGATTGTTAATGCGCGCGGTTAGTTTCAATTGTTCAGTCAGTTGCCATGCTGCGCGTAAATTTAGTAAGTCATGGCCTGCGTAACTGTGTTGGTTTTCAGGATCGGTAAAATAGTCACTGACATGATGCCACTCAATAGCAATTAAGGTGTTATTGGTGACTTGCCAGTTAGCTTGTAGGTTGGCGATATTACGCGGTGCTGTGTCTATGTCGTTACCGTTAATGTTTACTTCAGATAAAACTTGGTCATAGTCGTATGTATGTATTGCATGGCTTGCTGCTAGGGCAAGTTGAATCGACTGAGTAAGTTGATAATCCAGCTCCAGTTCAATACCACGGTGCTGAGTTTGGCCATCATTAATGGTGAAAAAATTGCTGTCGCGAAAAATCACGTTTTGTTTATTCATCGTATACGCAGAGACTACATAGTGCAGTTGTTGATATTGCCCTTTGAGGCCCACTTCTAGATTGTCTGCTGTTTCAGATTCGAGATCAGCCACTTGTTGTTCGCGCTGTAGCTGATAAAGTTCAGCCGCTTGCGGCGCACGGTAACCGCGAGATAGGTTTGCATATAAATAATTATCAGCACTTAATTGATAACTCAAGCCAAGTTTAGGCGATGTATTGGTAAAGGTATTCTTACTACTTGGCGGGCGCGAGTAACGACAACCGCCAAATCCACATTCGCTGCCATTCTCGTCAGTGCGACCAGCCAGCATATTATTGGTGTAGTCGTAATCAAGCTGCTCAAAGCGTGCGCCTAAACTGATAGCGAGTTGCTGCCATTGCCAATCAAGGCTAATAAAAGGGGCGAGTAGGGTGCTGGTTACATCGTAATCGTAATGCTTACCTTGTGGCACAGTTGCTACTAAAAGTGCTGAACCTTGAGTTGGCTCGTCTTGATATTGCAAAAAATCTGCACGGGTGTATTCGCTGTCTAGCCCTAAATTAACAGTTAATTCGTTTGAATACGCATACTGCCAAAGTGATTGCACGCCAACGCCATTTTGGCTGTTTTCTTCAAGCGGTGTGCCCGGTAAAAAATGCTTAAAGAAGGTCATACTTTGATTGCGCACATACGGGGTAATGGTTAGCGTATCTTTTGCTGTTTGCCATTGTGTTTTTGACCAAAGCCGAAATGAGCGGGCTTTTCTAAATGCATCAGGATCAAAGTTTTGCTGGGCTATTCCATCGTTTTTATAGCTTTCAAAGCCTTCAATAAATCCGGCAGTTTTTTGATCTAAGTGGGTATAGCTCAATCCTGTTGTGACGGATAGATCATCACTTGTATAGCGATGGCGCAGATTGAGCTTTTCTTGGTCTACGCTTTCATCATCACGGTATCCGGTATCGCGAGTGATACTGGCATTGATACCAAATCCTTGATTGCCTAAATCTTTTCCGCTGCGCAGTTTGAATCGGTTGTAACCGTAAGAGCCTAAATCAACGCCGAGCAAATGTTCATCATAAGTGGTATCTGGGGTGATCACATTAATTACGCCATGCACAGCATTTGAGCCGTAAAGGGCAGAGCCTGGGCCTTTTAAAACTTCAATACGCTGCGCCATTTCGGTGTGCGCTTCAAACAATTCGTTAATATTGCAAAAGCCTGCCGCACGCAGGGGGATGCCATCTTCGGCTGTTAAAATACCGCCACAGGCGCCAGCGCCAGAAAGCACCGGAGAGCGCAGTGCGGGCAAATATTCTTGACCGTTACCATGTTGCACATTGGCACCTGCAACTTGCTTTAACACTTGCTCGATATGGGTCGGTGCGATTAAATCTAACTGTGCTTTAGTGATGCTGCTTATTACTAAAGGAAGAGGATCGGCGCGTACCTCAGCACGAGATGCTGTAGTGGTAATGCGTTCAATGTCGTTTTGCGCGGCGAAAGAATTAAAGGCTGTAGGTGTGATCAGCGCCAGAGATAATAATCGAGAAAGCATGAAAGCCCTTTATCTAAGATATTTCAAAAGGGCAGGATATAACCTTTTTTAGGAATTCTAAAGCTTTAGCGATAAACGCTTGTTAGTTTAATGTAGAGCTGTTTAGTTATTTGCTCGTGTTGTTTTAAAATTAACATAGCAGTTAGTAACATTAATAAGAAATATAAACTGCCACCACTGCTGCCGTCTTTATGATTAACATTGGCTATTTTGTCTTCTTTGACACGGGTTTTAAATGAACCAAGTTCAGCATCTAAGTTTGTGATCATGTCATCAACAGCTAAGCTAAAGCTGCCTTGCGACTGCTCGTTTAAGGTTTCATCAATACCGACGGCTGTACTGCGTTGCTCTACTTTGTTAATTCCCGGAGCTCGAAACAGCATTTTTCTACTTTTCACATCGAAAACAGCTGTATCAACAAAAGTTTGTACGGTGTTTTCGTTGCCAGGAATAACGTATAACCCCACAATTGTTAAATATAAGAATGCAGCATTATTTTCGAGAGTTTGTGATACTTGGTCATATGATACCAGCGCAATAATATCAACGTCATATAATCTAGATACTTGCTCAAGAGTGGTAAATCCTTGACCTCCTTTTAAATAACTACTAGGAATAACTTCAATACGGTCAATGTAGTCATATTGCATAAACTGTTTTTTTACTTTCTCAAGCAAGGCGATTTCGTCGTTACTGCGAATGCCAGAGTCATATTGGTTAGGAATAAATGCAATACCTACAGTGGCAGGTAAGTTGAGTGTTGGCACGCTTGGTTGATGGGCTTGGCGACTTTGTTCATCAGGGTATAGAAAATCCACCAAGCTACTTGAGCGCGTTTTTTGATTCGCATTTTGGCTGAGCATAGTGCTGCAGCCAGCTAACGAAGTAATTACAATCACCAAAACCAATTTTAGAGTTTTCATATTATTCCTTTTTATAATTAAGTGATCCGATGAGTTTGAACCTTGAACGATGAAAAAGTTCTCACTGTGCTATTTTAAGATAATGTTAGTTAGTACATTAGATTGCTTAATAAACTCCTCATCGTGGCTCACCAATATAAAGCTGCCAGTAAAATCAGCCAGATTTTGCGCAAGATATTGCTTGTTAGCCAAGTCTAAGTGGTTATCGGGTTCATCGAGTAACAATAAATAGTGCTGCGCATTTTGCGCCGCTATAAGCATGGCTAATTGCATTTTCTCGCCGCCGCTTAATTGACTAATTGGCCGATAAATATTCTCTCCCTTAAAGCCAATATTCGCAAGCAAATGGCGTACTGTTTGTTGTTTTAGCTGACAGTGTTTTTCTAATGCATTGCATAAAGTGTCTGTTGCTCCTAAAAAAGAGCTGTGTTGATCGATATAAAGCACTTTACTATTTAATTGAAGCGCTGTTGATACTGGTGAATTTGCCGAGTCATTAATCATCCGGAGTAATGTTGACTTACCGCTGCCATTGGCTCCTTTTAGGTGTAACTTATCACCACTAAAAATTTGCAGGGTGATTGCTTTATTAGCGCTTGAAAATGGCAAAGTAAGTTTTTCAATAAATAGTAGGCGTTTATTGCTAGTCGGTTGCGTAAACTTTACTGTTTTAGCTTTACTATTTGGTAACTGCTGTTGAAGTGTTTGGCGTTTTTCGGTTAGGGCTTTGCGTTTGGCTGAGGCTAGCCGCTCAGAAGCGCCTTTACTTGCTTGGGCACTGTTTTTCTTAAAGTCTAACATCACTTTTGGTTGGCTGGTGGTGTTACGTTTTTTATTACCTTGTGCTGCTCTTTGTTGGGCTTTTTCACGATTAAGCTGGGTTTGCTGAAGGTGTTTTTGTCGCTCCTTGTCAAGATTATTAATTTGCTTTGTAAGCGCAGTTTGTTGCCGTGTTTTTTGCTCATTAAAATGCTGATAGTTACCCGTTTCATAATGAACACCTTGGCTGCTGAGCTCAATAATAGCATCGCATTGATTAAGTAATTGGCGGTCATGACTTACTACAATTACTTGCCCTTTAAACGCATGTAATTGGTCAATTAGCCATTGCTTTGCTGATTGGTCTAAATGGTTACTTGGCTCATCTAAAATCAGTAAATCAGGCTTTGTTTGCAACGCGCAAAATAGCATTAAACGCCGCTGTTGACCGCCGCTTAAATGCTTAATTGGCTGGTTTAATGAGGTATCAATAGCAAGGGCTAAAAGTTGTTGTTTGTAATATTGCTCGCATAACCAATCATCATTGATTAGGTTAAAGTCAGCTTCATGGCAGCTTCCTTGTTCAATACGATTAAGGGCGGCTAACTTTTTATCAACTCCTAATAGTTGTGCAATTGTGGATGACGATGTTTGAAGGTGCTGCTCACTTAATTGTTGTTGTGAAATAAGCACGCGAGTACCACTAAATTCAACATGTCCCGTACTAGGTTGTTGTTGGTTTGCCAATATACTCAACAATATTGATTTACCGCTGCCATTAGCACCAATGATCGCGGTGAGCTTTTCATTTATTGAAAAACTAAGTTGTTTAAATTGAGTTTGGCCATCAGGGTGTTGATAGCTTAAATTGTGGATGTGTAATGTATGCATAATGCCTCTGGAGTGTTCAGGGCATGGCGCGCAAAGCAATTAAAATTAACTAGGTATCGTTAAGTCGATAGCAAGATATATGACGAATTTTGCGCCCACTAACCCTGTAAATTCAAAAAATAAAACGAATTTCAACAGGTGTTAGTTATTCATTAATGCGCAAACTCCAGTAAGGTCAGTGAGTTAATAATATACGAATATGTTGTGAGCTGTCAGCCAGTTTTTATTATTTATTCTCTTTAATATAGCTAACTAATTGTTTGTTAAAACACAAAACTGTAAGCACTCACTACCTTTACAAAGTTTACAATTCATTTCATCTTTCATTCAGGCTGACTTGTTAGGCTTTAATTATTCACACAGATTATGCTAGGAAGTAGCTATGAATAAATTAATCCCCCTGTCTTTGGCTGTACTTGGTTTGAGCCTATTACCGTTTGCAGTAAATGCTAAGCACGAGCGCGAACATGATCGTTATGAACATCGCCATGAGCATAAAAAGCACAGTAAAAAGTACCATAAAAAATATTATAAAAAACACCATAAGTCAGCAGATTATAAAAAGTTGCCGCCGGGTTTATACAAGAAAGTAGGCTACGGGCATGGCTTACCGCCGGGTTGGTATAAAAAATATCATCGCGGCGATCGCCTTGATAGAGATATTTACCGCCATGGTCGAGTTGTTGAGCGTCATGACCGAAAGGGGATAATTTTACTGGAAGTTGATGATCAGCTAATTCATTTAGTGCATGACACTCGAGAGATTCTCTCTATTGTTACTCGTCACTAAATTTTTACCAAGTCACAACTTGATGTAGGGTTATTTAATTTACTTCATAACGAGTTCATGAATTATTGCTATTCTTTAAATGAACTAAATAGGGAGTAAAATATGAAAGCACTTCTATCTACTGCTTGGCTTAGTACTTTGCAGCGGCGCAGCTTTTGCAAAAAATGATAACCATGACAAAGACAAAAATAAAGGTAAAGGGAGTTTACCGCCAGGATTACAAAAAAAAGTTGATAATGGTGGTCAATTGCCTCCTGGTTGGCAAAAAAAGTACCACAAAGGTGACATATTAGATTACGATATCTATCGCCATGGTCGAGTAGTAAAACCGATAGACCGTGATGGTCGTATTACGATTGAAATAGACGATACCATCATTCATATGGTGCATGATACTCGCGAAATTTTGTCAATTTTAAGTCGTTATTAATAAAGGATTATTGAATGCTAATTGTGCAGGTAAGTATATTAAGTGTGTTATTAGTTGTGACACTTTTACCTATGTCTTTCAGCCAGCATTATTTAATTCGTAGTTGCGACTTTGTTCGTTTACAGGTTTTTTATCTTGCATTGGCTGGGTTGCTTTTAGGTGTTTATTTTGCATTAAGTGGACTATCGCCTTTGGTTGTATCGTCGCTAATCATGGCAACTGTAATTTTGCTTATTCAAGGTAAATGGATATATCCTTATACTTGGCTTGCTAAAAAAGAAGTGGCGCAAAGTCCCGCAGGCAGTGGGCATAGTATTCGTATTATGTCGGCTAATGTGTTGATGTCGAACACTCGCTACCAAGACTTAATAGATTTAGTCCATGAACACCAGCCAGATTTACTTATTACGCTTGAGTCAGATACTAAATGGCAACAGCAACTTGCAGCCATTGAAGAAGATTATCCATACAAAATATTTTGCGCGAAAGATAATCGCTACGGCATGCATTTATACAGTAAATATAAGATAAAAAAACAACAAGTATGTGAGCTTGTAGAAAACGATATTCCCTCAATTCACGTTCTATTTGAGACTGTAGAAGGTCTTGAAGTACAAGGTCATTTTATTCATCCTGCTCCTCCAAGTCCTACTGAAGAAGATACCTCTAGGCCACGAGATACCGAACTTATTTTGCTTGCTAAGGCTTTAAAGAACAACAAACGTCCAACAATTGTTGCTGGCGATTTAAATGACGTTGCTTGGTCAAGAAGTACCCGTTTATTTATGGAAATCAGTGACTTTTTAGATCCACGCAAAGGCCGAGGTTTTTTTAATACCTTTCATGCTGGGTATTTCTTTATGCGCTGGCCGCTTGACCACTTATTCCATAGCCATGGCTTTACTGTTAAACGTATAAAAAGGCTAGAAAAATATGGCTCGGATCATTTTGCTCTTTTAACTGAGTTAGTGCATAAGCCTGATAATAGTAACCAGCAACTAGATGACGACATGGATATTCAAAAGGCGGTTAATGAATTGCAAATGGAGAATACTTCTAGCCGAGAAGTGCCTACCTTTAATGATGAAGTAAGTAAAATATAGCGAATAACCGTTATTGTACACTTAACTTATTTAGTCATAAAAAAAGGGCTAATTAAGGCCCTTTAGAGTATTTTTTATTGAGAGTTATTAGCTATTGATCATAATGGTTTTGATGTTAACAAATTCACGAATGCCAAAGCCGCCATGCTCACGACCATAACCACTGTCTTTAACACCACCAAATGGTAAGTTTGGCTGGGCCAGCCCATAACCATTTATGTTAACCATACCGGTATCAAAATGCTTTTTAGCAAGCTCAATGGCTTTCTTTTCATCTTTAGAAAAAATACCGCCGCCCAAGCCATAACGTGAGTCATTAGCGATACGCATTGCATCTCCATTATTCTTAGCTTTGATAAGTGAAGCGACCGGGCCAAATAGTTCATCGTCGTAGGCCGGCATGCCGGGAGAGAGGTTCTCAAGTAATGTGGCTGGATAGAAATAACCCGTTTGCTTAGGTATTTCGCCACCAGTCACAATAGACGCACCAGCCTCAACTGATTGCATTACTTGTTTATGAATTTTGTCTCTTAAATCCTCGCGTGCCATTGGACCAAGATCGGTGTTTTCATCCATAGGATCGCCAACTATTAAGGCGTTAAATTGCTCTGTTATGCCTTTTTTAAACTCATCGTATAAGGCTTCTACTACCACAAAACGTTTTGCTGATACGCAGGTTTGCCCGTTATTAATCATCCGCCCTTGCACACAGGTTTTAATCGCAAGCTCTAAATCTGCATCATCAAGCACTAAATAGGCATCGTTACTGCCAAGTTCTAATACGGTTTTTTTAACGTGTTTACCAGCGTGTTCAGCTACTTTTTTACCAGTGCCATCACTGCCTGTGAATGTCACTCCACGAATTGCGCTGTGGCTTATTAGCTCGCTGGCAGTTTTGCCATCGATTAATAAGTTTTTAAACACATGGCTTGGAAAGCCTGCTTCAATAAACAATGCTTCGATTTTTTCAGCCATACCAAACACGTTACTAGCGTGTTTTAGTACAGTGGTATTGCCTGCCATGATATTAGTAACGGCATAACGTACAACTTGATATAGCGGAAAGTTCCAAGGTTGAATGCCTAATAAAACGCCTGTTGGCTGGTAGCTAATAACGGCGTGACCATTTTCCATTGGGCGTTCTTCATCAGCCAATTGAACTTGACCGTGCTCGGCGGTGTAGCGGCAAATTGCTGCGCAGAGCTTGACCTCTTGCAAACCTTGCTGATACAACTTACCCATTTCATTAGTCATAAGTGTGGCTAATGATTTTTTGTGTTGTTCAAACAGATAGGCTAGCTGGTTTAAATACTTGGCACGATCAGTGAGTGAAATATGACGCCAATCTAAGAAAGCCTCATGACTTTTATCTATCTCGGTTTTTGCTTGTGCTAAAGTAAGCAGCGTATATTCTGCAATGGGTTGTTCAGTACTTGGATTGATCGTTGTTACTGTATTAGTCATCATAATCTCCTTACGAATAGTATGTAGGGAGTGTGCAAAGCTAACACCAACTATGTGTTAATTTGTTTTATATTTTTAATGTGCTGTAATTATTGGTTTTTTTATAATTTTTGATTCATTCTATTATTATTTTTAGTGATCATTTAGTTTTATGTCGGTAAAAAGTGCAGGCGACTGAAAAAGTTACAAGGAGTATGTTGTGGCGTTATCTTTTTTTAATACGCATTTAGCGCTTATTCAAGCGCCGATGGCGGGTGTGCAAGATTTTCGTTTAGCTGCTGCGGTGAGTAACGCAGGTGGTTTAGGATCATTACCCTGTGCAATGCTCTCAAAACAACAGTTAGTGAGCGAGCTTGATAAACTGACTCAAGCGACAAGTAATCCCTATAACCTTAACTTTTTTTGTCATACGGTCGGTGATTACACCAGCCAACAAAAGCAGCAATGGCATAATTTGCTAGCGCCTTATTTTGATGAGTATGGTATTGATGCTGAAAGCTTAACTGCAGGGGCTTCTCGTCAACCTATTAGTCAATCGGTTGTTGATATTATTGCCCCTTATAAACCCGCAGTGGTGAGTTTTCATTTTGGTTTACCTGAGCAAACGATTATGGCGCAAATCAAAAGCTGGGGCACTAAAGTGATTTCAACCGCTACCACTTTAGATGAAGCTATTTGGCTGAGTGAAAATGGCGCTGATGCTATTATTGCGCAGGGTTTAGAAGCAGGAGGCCATCGAGGGCATTTTTTATCAATGGATTTAAGTCTGCAGCAATCAACTGTGCAATTAGTTCAAAACTGTGTGGCACGTCTTTCTTTGCCTATTGTTGCCGCAGGCGGTATTGCAACCGCTGATGATGTAGAGCAAATGCAAGCTTTAGGTGCAGCCGCTGTGCAAGTCGGGAGTGCTTACTTATTATGTCGCGAGGCACAAACCTCAGCGCTTCATAAGCAAGCAATTTTAAATCAGAAAACGGATAATACTGCGCTTACTACGTTATTTTCTGGTCGGGCGGCACGAGGCATTCAAAATCGTGTAATGAATGAGTTAGGCGCTTTGGCTATAGGTGTGCCTGAATTCCCTCATGCCAGTACCGCGATAACGGCACTTAGAGCAAGCGCTGAAAAAGCAGGGCGCGATGATTTTTCACCACTTTGGTGTGGCCAAAAGCATGTGCCTCGTGTTGATATGTCGGCGGTAGAGATCACTCATTTACTTATGAAAAAGTGATTGGTTTAAATGAGTCAAAGCCCTAACTTATTACTGGGTGATAGTTATCAATAATTAGTAATATGTTTGGCAATCTCTTTTAGTAAATAGGTTTCGCGCAGGATTGATTGGCCTTGTTTATCACTGGTTGCCAGCGTTCGCTCATTATGAGCAATGGCATCATGAATGTTAACCCATTTAGCAACCATGCCATTTTGTTGCTCATAATGCTCTAGTTGGGCTTGCCCTAATTGCGTATCAAGACTACAAAAATAGCAATAAGACTTTATATGGATCACTGCAAAATCGTCTTTATACCAAGGGCGGTATTCTTCATAAAGCCCAAATTCACCGAGTACTTTGATGTTTTGTGCGCCAGTTTCTTCTTGTAGCTCGCGGATTAATCCTTGCTCTATGCTTTCACCTTCATCAATGCCGCCGCCAGGCAAGCTGAAATCTTCATAGCGGGCAGTGTACATTAATAAAATATCAGTGCCTTTT
>NZ_JACJFL010000061.1:0-20705 GCF_014164575.1 Pseudoalteromonas sp. SG41-1 | reverse complement strand
CTAGGTTCTAGGTTCTAGGTTCTAGGTTCTAGGTTCTAGGTTCTAGGTTAACAACATCCTAAAACCTAGTCTCTTCCCTAGTACCTAGCTCCTTTTGGTTAAACCGCTTTATGATAAATCTCTGAGCCGCTTTGTTTAAATTCGGCTGATTTAGCTTGCATCTCGGCTTCAACATCGACCATTTTGATCTCAATAGCATCACCTACGTTGTTAGGATCTATGCCTCTGGCTTCTAGATCTTTAGCGTATTCTCTTACTTCTTGGGTGATTTTCATTGAGCAGAATTTTGGCCCACACATAGAGCAAAAATGCGCTACTTTGCCAGATTCTTGTGGCAGTGTTTCGTCATGGTATTCACGAGCACGAACAGGGTCTAAACCAATATTAAATTGGTCATGCCAGCGGAACTCAAAACGCGCTTTTGATAACGCATTATCACGCTCTTGCGCTCCGGGATGACCTTTGGCTAAATCGGCGGCATGAGCGGCAATTTTATAGGTGATCAGCCCTTCTTTAACGTCTTCTTTATTTGGTAAACCTAAATGCTCTTTTGGTGTGACATAACACAGCATTGCACAGCCATACCATGCAATTTGCGCCGCCCCAATACCAGAGGTGATATGGTCATAGCCTGGGGCGATGTCAGTTGTCAGCGGGCCAAGGGTGTAAAAAGGTGCTTCGTCGCAATGCTTAAGCTGCTCTTCCATATTAGCTTTGATCATATGCATTGGCACATGCCCTGGGCCTTCAATAAACACTTGTACATCGTGTTTCCACGCGATTTTGGTCAGCTCACCTAACGTACGCAGTTCACTAAATTGCGCGTCATCGTTGGCATCTGCAATTGAACCAGGACGCAGGCCATCTCCTAATGAGAAACACACATCGTACTGTTTCAAAATCTCACAAATATCTTCAAAATGAGTATAAAGGAAGTTTTCTTTATGATGCGCTAAACACCATTTCGCCATAATTGAACCGCCGCGCGACACAATCCCAGTGACACGTTTTGCCGTCATTGGAACGTAGCGTAATAACACCCCCGCGTGAATAGTAAAGTAATCCACACCCTGCTCGGCTTGTTCAATTAGAGTATCGCGGAAAATTTCCCACGTTAGATCTTCGGCAACCCCATTTACTTTTTCAAGCGCTTGATAAATAGGCACTGTACCAATTGGCACTGGTGAGTTACGTACTACCCATTCACGAGTTTCATGAATATAACGACCCGTTGATAAATCCATAACTGTGTCAGCGCCCCAGCGGGTTGACCAGACCATTTTTTCAACTTCTTCTTCAATAGATGAGCTAACTGATGAGTTGCCAATATTAGCGTTCACTTTCACTAAAAAATTGCGCCCTACAATCATCGGCTCGGTTTCTGGGTGATTAATGTTGTTAGGTAAAATCGCACGACCACGGGCAATTTCATCACGCACAAATTCAGGAGTAATAAACTCAGGGATACTCGCACCAAACGACTCGCCTTGGTGCTGCTGTGCTAATAACTCTTTTTGAAGTTGCGCACGGCCCATGTTTTCACGAATTGCGACATATTCCATTTCCGGTGTGATAATACCTTGGCGAGCATAATGCATTTGCGTGACATTTTTACCGGCTTTAGCGCGGCGAATTTTTGGGAGATGCTCAAAACGAATATGATCAAGGCCTTCATCGGCCATGCGTTGCTGAGAAAACTGCGAGCTGACTGAGCCTAAAATTTCAGTATCTCCACGGCTTTCAATCCACTGTTCGCGGTACTTATCCAGCCCTTTACGAACATCTAGAGTAAAATCAGGATCTGTGTATGGGCCTGACGTATCATAAACACGCAGTGGTGCATTTGATTCGTACACTGGGTTTTCATCGGTGCCACCGATAAAGGTATCACTCAAAGTAATTTCACGCATACCAACACGCACATTATCTTGCGTACCTTGTACATAAACTTTGTGTGAGCTTGGAAATGGTTGCCCAGTAAGGTTATAAATATAATCTGATGCAGCCGCACGAGTTTCGCGGCGAGACGGTTTATTTGATGTGTTTGACATGACTTACCTCATTGCTAAAAGGGTTGTCTTGTCAGATACTGCTGTGCGATAAAAAGCAACGCAATAGAGAGTAGCAAATGCTACATGGATCGTAGATTGGTGTTACAAAAAAGCACTACCAACCTTGGCAGCCACAGTGCTTATGCCCAAAACTGGCGCACAAGCACCCGTTTTAGGCAGCTTGTTCCCTACGCAGGTGTTAGCCTGATCAGGTTCACGGATCCCGCTTTCGCGATCTCAGCCTTTAAGTTAAAAACTCAAGGCACTCCGACAAGTAAAATTCTATATATTGTTCGCTAACGAGTGTACGTTAGATATTGCAAGCCTGCAAGAGATCAACTTGCGGGAATAAACGCAAATGTTTGCTCGCCATTTAAAACCAATTGCTGATCTTGAATTTGCAGTGGCACACCTTGCTTTAACGCATTTAAAAACTGCAGTTCAAACTCGTCCAACTCATCTCCGCATGATTTACGGGTCATACCTAATTTATTCACCGTTAAATGATTATCATCAAGTTGACCTTCACCAAAAAATTTATTACAACCAGCAAAACCATTGACTTGCAGAGCTTCAATAAAACTTAATGATGCTGAATATGATGCAGGGATTGCTAAACCATCAACCCGTGATAGTTGCCACTTAGTGTATTTTAATTGCTCACTGGTGACTGTCCCTGTCGATGAGCAGCCAATACATAAACCGATTATAAGCATCGGGATTGCTGCTAATTTCATGTAATTACTAACCTAAAACTCAATTGCAACATGATAACAATAAATAACAGTTTATACCGTTAATAATGCATGTTTTTAATGTAAAAAAATGTTCTAAGATAGTAAAAAAGGTGGCACCGGAAAATTACTCAGGCTTAAATAGTAGATCAACTTGATCGGGCAAAAATGGCCGACCTAGCTCATTCACCGCGGTGCCAATCACCAGTGCCTTTAACATCACTTTTTCATCATGCTTTCTTACCACTGTTTGTCGAAAGCCAAACTTTAAGCGACTAATACGCTCAGGCTCTACAGCGACATAAAACTCATCTCCGGGCATTAGTGATTGCTTATAATCCATCTCGCTACGCATTACGACTAAATTAATTTTATCGCGAGTAAGCTGAGCAAAATCAACCCCATTCGCATGCAAAAACTCATGGCGCGCATGCTCTAGGTAATTAAAATACACACTATTATTTACAATGCCTTGTAAATCGCATTCGTAGTCGCGTACTTTAAAGTCAACTTTAAAGGTCATATTTGTATTCCTTATTATGTATACTGTGCGCGTTTATAGCACATAAATATAACTGGTATCACGACTTTAATGAGAATAGTTGCTATCATGCAAGTCCTTAAAATGGAGTTAAGTAATAGAATGAAATTACGCCTGTCTTTAATTACTGCCGCGCTTTTACCTTTGATAAGCGCCCCAGCTTTTGCTGAAGATACTGAACTTGAAAAAATACTCGTCACCGGAGACTTTCAAAAAGAAAGCATTCAAACCCTTAGTGCCAGTGCCAGTTTATTTAGCGAACGCGAAATTAATGACCGAGGTGCTAGTTTTCTAGACGAAATGCTTGCCAGTGCTGCCAACGTAAATTTTACCGCTGGTGCTTCTCGTGGCCGTTACATCCAAATTCGAGGGGTTGGTTTACGCTCACAATTTGTTGACCCTATTAACCCTTCTGTTGGCTTAGTGATCGATGGCATTAATTATTCCGGCTTAGGTGGTAGTTCATTACTGTTTGATGTAAACCAAGTTGAGATTTATCGCGGTCCGCAAGGTACTCGCTTTGGTGCTGATGGTATGGCTGGTATGATCCAAATGGAATCAGCCGATCCAACTTTTGATCCAAGCGTCAAAGTGCAGCTAGGCGCAGGTAACTACAACAGTTATGAAGCGGGTGTTGCCGCAGGTATTGGTATTACAGACAGCACCGCAGTGCGCGCTAGTATTTATCAACGTGAGTCTGATGGTTATGTTGATAACCTATATTTAAACGAGTCAACACAACAACAAGATGAACTGGTTAGTCGTTTTAAACTACACAGCCAACTTACAGATCATCTTCGCACTGAATTAAGTGTTCATTATATTGATATCAATAACGGCTACGATGCATTTACGCTTGATAATAGCCGTAATAGTGTAGCCGATCACCCAGGCCAAGATAACCAAGAAAGTATCGCGGTAGGTCTTGCCAACATCTACACTGGCTTTGCTTGGTTTGATGTCAGTTTAAACTTATCAGGTATTGATAGTGATTTAGTTTATAGCTTTGATGAAGACTGGGTATGTAACGATATTAATAAGTCGCAGTTATGCGGTGCAGGACTACACCCCGATGGTTATAGCTCAACCGATAGCTACTTTCGAGATCGTCAAGACCAGGCTGCTGAACTGCAATTTAATGGCAAAGGTGGTAACTGGGTTACGGGACTTTATTATCAAGCCCGTAATGTTGATTTAGAACGCCAATACACTTGGCTTGCAGCTCCATTCGCTTCAACTTATGAAACTAGTAATACCGCAATTTACGGCCAACTAGCAACGCCGATTGGTAATAAAACCACCTTAATAACAGGCTTACGCGTTGAGCAATACCAAGGTGATTACACCGATAATAATGGTTTTATTGAAAGTACTGATGATGTGATGGTCGGTGGTAAACTTGCCCTTGAGTATCAAGTCATTGACCGTACCATGATTTATACCAGCCTAACTCGTGGTTATAAAGCAGGAGGGATTAACTCTGAAGCACTCGCCAAAGCGAAAGATGACGGTTTAAACCTTGATGCTGATTTCTTTAAAAACCACACTAGTTTCGCACCAGAGTACCTATGGAGTGGTGAATTTGGCGTTAAAGGTAGCTCTTTAGATGAAAAATTTATTCTGCGCTTAGCGGCCTTTTATATGTATCGCGAAGATATGCAGTTAAAAGCCTGGAAAGTGGAAGACCAAAAGTTTACTGGTTATATTGATAACGCCAGCTCTGGAGAGAATTACGGCCTTGAAATTGAAGGCAGTTACCAATTAACTGATGACTTATTTTTCACCGGTAGCGCTGGTTATTTACATACTAAAATCAATGACTTTGTCGCTCAATCTGGTCTAGATCAAGATGGTCGCGAGCAATCACAAGCGCCTAAATACCAGTATGCATTCACGGCTCGCTATAACTTTACTGACGAGTTATTTGCTACAATCGGCATTGAAGGTAAAGATAATTATTACTTCTCAGATAGCCACAACTCGCAGGCACCGAACATTAATTTAGTTAATTTAACTACTGGTTACGAGGCTGAGCAATGGTCAATTCGCGCTTGGGCACGTAACGTATTTGATGAAGAAGTACCTACACGTGGTTTTGAATTTGGTAACGACCCACGCGAAGGGTATGCAACTCACACATACACTCAGCTTGGCGAACCAATGGTTGCCGGCGTCACATTTATCTACGAGTTATAAAAACGAGTTTCAAGGGATAAGTTAAAAGGTAAAAGCTAGATTACTTTTACCTTTTCTTAACCTTGAATCTTGAGCCTTTTAAGCCCTACCTACATCAAACGCGATGACTTCTTTTATGGTGTTTTTTTGCGTTGCTAACATCACTAACCTATCAACCCCTAATGCTACTCCTGCGCATTGTGGTAAACCATGCTCAAGAGCGGCGATTAAACGGGTGTCCATAGGCACTTGTGTTAAGTTATTCGCTTTGCGGTATGCATTATCTTCAGTAAAACGTTTAGCTTGCTCCTGTGCATTGGTGAGCTCATTAAAACCATTCGCCAGCTCCATGTTCTGATAATAAAGCTCAAACCGCCCAGCGACTCTAATATCATGCTCACAAATACTCGCCAGTGCGGCTTGCGATGCAGGAAAATGATAAATAAAACAAGGTTTTTGTTGGCCAATTGTTGGCTCAACTTTCATACAAAATAATAATTGTAGTAACGTATCACGGTGAGTTTCATGCTTAGCGATATCAGCAAACCCCTGTTCACAGGCAAGTGTTTGTAACTGTTCAATAGTGGCACTGAGCGGATCAAGTCCTAATGCTTTGGTAAAAGCATCTTGATAGGTTAAACGCTCTGCAGGTGGAACATTTAAGATAAGCTGCATTAATTCATCAATTTCATCCATCAGCGCAAACTCATCAAACCCAGGGCGATACCATTCCAACATAGTAAACTCAGGATTATGATGGCTGCCCGCCTCTTCGTTACGAAATGCCTTACAAATTTGGTAAATAGCACCACTGCCGGCTGCCAATAATCGCTTCATGGCAAATTCTGGTGATGTTTGTAAGTAAAGCGGTAAGCCTTTCGCGAAACCGGGGCCAATAAACTGCGTTTTAAAACTCGCTAAATGAACATCAGTAACACTCGCTGCACTTAAACTAGGCGTATCAACTTCCATAACGTGGCGTTGGTAAAAGAATTCCCGAATAGTGCGTAAAATTGCGGCTCGTTGTGCCAAAGTATTTACTTGTGCGCTTGGTTGCCAAAGATCTGCTGACATATTTTCTCCAAAAAAAATCCCAGCTTAAGCTGGGATTTATTAAGCTATATTAAAGTTACTTAACACGGCTTACATATTCGCCGTTACGGGTGTCGACTTTAATTACTTCACCGATTTGTACGAATAATGGTACACGCACAACAGCACCAGTACTTAGCGTTGCTGGCTTACCACCAGTACCTGCTGTGTCGCCTTTAAGACCAGGATCTGTTTCAGTGATCTCAAGCTCTACAAAGTTAGGTGGTGCAACAGCTATTGGATTGCCGTTCCACAAAGTAATAGTACATACATCATTTTCAACTAACCATTTACCAGCATCGCCAAGCGCTTTTTCATCAGCTGCGATTTGTTCAAATGTTTCGTTATTCATGAAATGCCAAAACTCACCATCAGTGTAAAGATACGCAAGATCGGTATCCATTACATCAGCACCCTCTACTGACTCACCTGATTTAAAAGTTTTTTCAAGTACTTTGCCAGAGATAAGTTTACGAATACGAACACGGTTAAACGCTTGGCCTTTACCAGGTTTTACCATTTCATTTTCTAAAATACTGCAAGGCTCGCCGTCCATCATAATTTTTAGGCCGCCCTTGAACTCGTTGGTGCTATAATTCGCCATCGTTTCCTCTATCTAATAATTTCGAGTAATCTACCTACCAATGATACAAAGAAATGAAGCAAATTTGCATATAAACTGGCAAAAAGAATTAGCTAATGTTGTTACTTGCCCACGCACCTTGCTAGAAATGCTAGGTTTATCAAGCATGGCCGACGAAAAAGACCTCAAAGCACGAGCTCTTTTCCCGGTACGTGTGCCTGTGCCTTTTATCAAAAAAATGCGTTATGGCGATATTAATGACCCATTACTGCTGCAAGTCATGCCGCGCCACCAAGAGTTTATCGCTAAAACAGGTTTTGATAAAGATCCATTAAAAGAGCAAAACAACGCTCAACCAGGATTATTACACAAATATAAATCCCGAGTTTTAGTGATGTTTAAAACTGGTTGCGCCGTTAATTGCCGTTATTGCTTTCGTCGCCATTTTCCATACCAAGAAAATCAGCTAAATAAACGCAGCTTAATTGCAGCGCTCGATTACATAAAATCGGATGCTAATATTAACGAGGTGATTTTAAGTGGTGGTGATCCGTTAATGGCCAAAGACGACGCAATTAGTTGGTTTATGGATGAGCTTGAACAATTACCACAAATTAAACGAATGCGAATTCATAGCCGCCTACCGGTGGTGATCCCATCTCGCATTACTGACCAATTGTGCGAACGTTTTGCAAAGTCTCCACTTAAAATTGTGTTTATTAATCACATTAACCATGGCAACGAGATTGATGATGATTTTAAAGTGGCAATGCAAAAACTCAAAAAGGTAGGTGTCACATTGCTCAATCAAGCGGTGCTATTAAAAGATGTAAATGATACCAGCGAAGCGCAAGTCGCATTAAGCGAAGCGTTATTTGATGCCGACGTACTGCCTTATTATTTATATTTACTTGATAAAGTTGAAGGAGCGAGTCATTTTGATATCGACGAATCACAGGCACGCAAAATCATGGCCGAAATGCTTATCGCATTGCCAGGATTTTTAGTACCAAAGCTGATGCGCGAAATCGGCGGTCAAAAAAGTAAAACGCCGATTGACCTCAAGCTTTTATAAACACAAGACTTAAACGTATACGTTAACGTTATTGCCAAGCGAAGCTGTAACTGATTTTGCTGGCGTTTGTGCAGCGCTCGAACTAGCGGCACCTTCAATAAGTGCCAGTGCTGCTGCACCATCCGCTTTTTGCTGTTTTTTTGCCAATGCTGCGCTGTATACTTCGCCACTTTGACCCGCGCCACTCATGGCCGGTAGATTTCCACCTGATATATTCATAGCTCATACCTGACTTTTTAGCTTATTACCCGTATTATATCGGCATTGCGGTCTAAAGCTTTAGGAAAAAAATGGATTCAATTATTGAACAACTCAATGCCAACTTAAAAATTGTTTATCGCCAGTCTCTTGACGCAGATAAAAAATTAGATGAGTTGCAACAACAAGGCTTAGGTAAATTTACAGCGTTATTTCCTGCCGATGCTGGTTTTACCTTTGAAGCAAAACGCTTCAAACCTTATGTATTAGATGTAGCTGCAGATGTAGAAAGCTTAAGTTCAGAAGGTTTTAGTGAAGAAAAGCTAAAAACCACTGTTATTAAATTACAACAGTTACTGCAATTACTCGCAACGTTCAAGTAACTATAAAAGCGCTATCATTAAACTGTAGCGCTTTTTACTCTTAATTTAGCTTGGGGTAACAACTGGCAGTAATTCTTTATCAAACCAATCAGTGATCAAACGTTTATCATAGTAAAACTGTTCATCACGGCCCATTTTAATTTTATCCATAAAGCCCATATCTTTTAATTCGACTTTATCGCTTTGACTAATCACGTTACCGTCTTTATCAGTAACCGAATATTGAAACTCAATGCGTGGAAAATAAATTGGTTTTACAATACGTAAATCATTCATACCGCCAAAGCGTACATCACCGGCTAAATCCAGCTCAGTCACTTCAACATTAAACTTATATCCTTCGGGCAACTTTTCTGCCAGTTTATTAAAGTGCTTTTCAAAACTGCTCGCTACATGTTTATGGTATGAGCCTTTAGGTTCATTTGAAGGACGTACATCACGGTAGTCATTGAAGTCTTGCCATTTTACGACAGCTTCTCCTGCTTGAGCAAATACAGGCAGTACAACTAACATAGCCATCGCTACTTTTTTAAATGTATTCATTGTCTATCTCCAAAATGCCCTTGGGCTAATATAGTTGAAATAATAGCACTAACAACTTAACTATAGCTTAA
Source organism: Pseudoalteromonas sp. SG41-1 (assembly GCF_014164575.1). Classification (NCBI taxonomy): domain Bacteria; kingdom Pseudomonadati; phylum Pseudomonadota; class Gammaproteobacteria; order Alteromonadales; family Pseudoalteromonadaceae; genus Pseudoalteromonas; species Pseudoalteromonas sp. SG41-1. The sequence continues at coordinate 11,259 of NZ_JACJFL010000061.1, read as the reverse complement.
TACTATTTAGTCTCATTGTTATCATTTATGTAAAATATGTAACCAGACACCAGTTAACTATGATTAATTGATACCGTAACATCATGGAACAACAAAAAGATCAGATAAAGCATGTATTGAAGTGCTATTTATGATGAAATTACAACTATACACCTTCACCTTATATATGGAGATTTCATGACAATTTTAGTAACAGGTGGCGCGGGATACATAGGCTCACACACTGTTGTTGAATTATTACAACAAGATAATGATGTTGTTATCATTGATAATTTAAGCAACTCGAGTGTGGAATCACTTGAGCGTGTAAAAAAAATCACTGGTAAAACTGTGCACTTTTATCAAGGTGACATCCTTGATAAAACATTTTTGGCCAGCGTTTTTGCAAAACATACAATTGAGAGTGTTATTCATTTTGCCGGTTTAAAGGCTGTCGGTGAATCAATGGTGAAACCCATTGAGTATTACCAAAATAACGTGCAAGGTACGCTGACTCTCGTTGATGCTATGCGCGATGCAGGTGTGTTTAAACTTGTATTTAGCTCATCGGCAACAGTATATGGTGATCCAGCAAGCCTGCCAATTCAAGAAGATTTCCCGGTAGGTGGCACTACTAATCCATACGGCACATCAAAACTGATGGTTGAAATGATGTTACAAGACATCGCTAAATCAGATGAGCGCTTTGCATTTGCAATTTTGCGTTACTTTAATCCCGTAGGTGCGCACGAGTCAGGCCTAATTGGTGAAGATCCCAATGGTATTCCAAACAACTTATTACCTTACATAGCGCAAGTGGCAGTGGGTAAATTAAAGCAGCTGGGTATCTTCGGCGATGACTATGATACGGTTGATGGTACTGGTGTGCGTGATTACATCCATGTTGTTGACTTAGCGCTTGGTCATTTAAAGGCACTTAATAAAATAAACCAAGATACCGGTGCCCATGTTTACAATCTTGGCACCGGTAATGGTTATTCGGTGCTACAAATGCTCAACGCATTTAGCAAAGCCTGTGGTAAAGATATTCCGTATCAGGTGTCACCTCGTCGCCCAGGTGATATTGCAGCTTGTTATGCAGCGCCTGAAAAAGCCCTTAGTGAACTTGATTGGCAAGCAGAGCGTGGTATCGATGTGATGATGCAAGATACGTGGCGTTGGCAAAGTAACAACCCAAAAGGGTATAAATAGCTAAACTTAAACCAGCTTCAATAAGCTGGTTTTTTTATATTTTTTGAAATAAAAAGTCTCGTTTACCACTCTTTTACAGTATCTATATTTAATCACCTATCAAAAATGCAACCAACCTATACTCGTTACAGTATTCATTCACTGCTAATTATTAGCTTATCGCTATTGGGTCTTAGCCTCTTATTAGGAGCAGAGGTAAATAATGTGCATGCTATTTTCAATTTTTATCAATTAGCCAATGTAATCCCTGAAACTGGGCAATCAATACTCGCAGGAGTGGCTTTTTTAGTAACCGCTTTATTTATTATTTTAAGTTTAAAACAATCACGTTTTCAGACCCCTGCTTTTGTTAGCCTGATCACTCTTGCCGTTATACCGCTTGTTACCTTATTAAGTGAAAGCCGCTGGATGACTGACTTAGGTGGCTTCCCAATTATAGGCTCTGGGCAAGGTATAATTAAGTACACCGCACTTGTTTCTCTCGCTATTTACCTTTATAAACCGCAGCGCTTGTCAGCTCAAGGCATGGCAATTTTGAACTTCTTTCCTGTTGCATTAGTGCTTATTTGGATTGGTGGTATGAAATTTTACGAGTTTGAAGCAAATGGAATTATATCACTGGTATCAACCTCTATTTTTATGTCTTGGTTATATACCTTATTTTCAGTGCAAACAGCGTCTAATCTAATTGGTGCGTACGACATCTTTTTTGCTTTAGCACTCGCTTTGGCTATCATTAAAAAGCATCCATTAGCCATTTATGTTGCGGCTCTTGGCTGCAGTGCCGTATTTTTAATGACGCAGACATTTTTATTCTCAGCTGAAGGAGCTTTTGACAGCTCAACACTACTTGCAAGATTAGGCCTTTTTGTTATTAAAGACTTATGGTTTATCGCAAATTTGCTGGTAATTGTTAGCTTTGCAAAAAAGAGCCTTAATTAACTACCATTTCAATAACATATTTAATAATGTGTATTGTAAGATCTAAAAAGCGCTATCACTTAACCAATCGTGGTAGCGCCTTATAAATATATACTTTTATATTTTGGTTTAAATACACATCACTACAACCTGTTTACGTCTGTGCCCATTGCCTTAATAAATTATGATACACGCCAGTTAATCTAACAATCTCAGGGCTATCGCTGACTTTTTCGCGCAAGCTTTGAATCGACATATCCAATTCAAATAACAAACCACGCTTTTCATCGCTATTAACCATGCTCTGTAACCAAAAAAATGAAGCTAAACGTCGCCCCCGAGTTACGGGAGTGACTTTATGTAAACTGGTTGATGGATACAACACCATGCTACCTGCAGGGAGTTTTACTGTGTGAGAGCCATAAGTATCTTCAATAACGAGTTCGCCACCATCATAGTCTTCTGGTTCGCTCAAAAATAACGTCATTGATAAATCCGTACGAATTTTCACTGGTGTGCCAGGTACTTGTCGAATCGCATTATCAACATGAATACCAAACGATTGGCCACCTTGGTAACAGTTAAATAAAGGTGGAAAAATTTTTGCAGGCAACGCCCCTGACATAAATAGATCACTGCGAGCCAGAGCGCCCATAACTATATCACCGAGCTCTTTGGCTGCAGCGCTTTGCTCAGGTAATTGTAAGTTATTTTTGGTCTTAGTTGATTGATAACCTGCGGTAACACTGCCATCAGTCCATTGCGCGGCTAATAAAACATTACGGCAATAAGCGACTTCATCAGCACTGAGCAAGTCTGGTATTTTTAATAGCATGGAAGTTCCCAAATCTTAAAAAAACAGGCTAATAAGCATTAACCTGTTTAATAAGCTTTAACCTATTTAACAAACATTAATTTGTAATTAGAAAGAATAACTAGCCGTTAGTGTAAAATAACGACCTTGACCAGGAATAAAGTGTCCGCCACCTAGTTTATCTTCATAATCTTCATCCGTTAAATTCTCACCATTAAACTGAATGCTTAACTGCTCAGTTGCTTGATAAGAAAGCATCATATCGAACAAAACATAACTATCGGCTTTACGACTGGTCGCTGAATTACCATTATAACGCTCACCAATATATTGTGCGCCAAAACCTGCAGCTATCGCGTCGCTAAAGTCATATCGAGCCCAAACACTGTAGCTATTTTTAGGTGCTCGAGCCAAGTTATGCCCAACATCACCAGTAGCTGTAGATTCAGTAACTTCGCTATCTTGATAGGTATAAGAACCGATAATACTTAATTCGTCAGTGATAATACCTATTGCAGACAACTCTAAACCTTGCACTCGTTGCTCACCATCAAGCACTTCAACACCACGCTGATCACTATTAGGATCATCCACGCGCGCATTAGTTTTAACCGTTCTAAAAATAGCGGCACTGGTCATCAACTTATCATCAAGTAAATTCCATTTAGTGCCTAACTCATAGCTTTGGCTCTTCTCCGGATCTAACTCACTTGAATTACCACTAGTAGATACAGCAATGCCTTCAGCCGATGGGTTATACGAGTTACCTGCACCAAAGTAAATGCTGCTATTTTGACTTGGCTTATATACGGCAGATGCGTTCCAACTAGTCATGGTATCGCTAGTTGAGATCATTAATGCTGGATCCTTGTAATCATACTGATAATCGCTATCGTACTGCTCTGAACGTAAACCCGCAGTTAATTGCCAATATTCATTAAATGTAATTGTATCAAATGCATAAATTGCACGGGTTTTAGCAACCGCTTCAGTACTAGTGCCATCACGACCATACTGACCAGTGTAAGGTAAATAAGCATCTGGGTTGTATAAGTCATTCAGCGCTGGTTCGTTCTTTAAATTATCAGCTACCAATGCAGTCACATTCCAACGGCTAAATGTCTCGTTAGTTAATTCAACACCAGTAACCACATTATGTTTTACACCAGCAAAATAGTACTCACCAACTAAATCAAGTTGCAGTGTTGCCAATTCATTGCGCGTATCGCGATTTTTAACGTCGCTCATTCTTATATCAGTTGTTGTTTTTACATCAATAAAACGCGGCGCTGTCACTGTATCTTTTCGCTCTACACGACCAATGCGACCTTGGGCACGTAGCATGGTTGTTTGCGACAAGTCATACTCATACTTTGCAGTTGTTGAATACGCTTCGATATCTTCAAAATCACGATATACGTTACCGTAAAAATTAGTGAAATTCACCGGTGGCGCTGCATTTTCGCTACCAGCAAGTTCAGCAACAGGGCTAGAACCAACCCACGGAATACCGTAATCAGACATATTATCTTGATTCTGATAATCAGCATTAAGATTAAAACGGCTATTGGTTCCTAAACCAGTCGCAAACGAAACCGCGACTGCTTGTTTTTCTTTTTCAACATGATCACGCCCAGCAACATCCCCTTTATCAACCAGTAAATTGACACGTAGCGCTGATGTTTCAGCCACTTTAAAGTTACTATCTATTTGCGCGCGATAATCACTCTCTGTGCCTAAACGCAGCGAAGCATCATTAAATTCATCCAACGTCGCCGTTTTTGTAGTTAAGTTAATACTACCGCCCGTTGAACCTCGGCCTGTTGTTGCTGAGCTTGGGCCTTTTGCAACTTCGATTTGCTCAACGTTATAAGTATCACGGTCGTACCCGGCAATATCACGAATACCATCGATAAAAATATCATTGGCAGCACTAAAACCACGAATAGATAAACTGTCACCAGCTGGCGCACCGCCTTCACCCGCCGCCAATGAAATACCCGAAACATTACGTAACGCATCTTGCAAACTATCTACATTTCTATCTTTCATCACAGCTTTGTTAATAACCGTTATTGATTTTGCAGTATCAACCAACGGCTGGGTGCTCTTTATTGATGATGATTTTTCAACTTTATAGCTTTGTTCCGATTGCGTTTTTGCTTTGGTTACTGATAGCTCTTGTATATTTTCAGCTCCTTGAGCAGACGCCCAAGTTGATAAAGTTGCGGTAACAAAAGCAGCCAGCGGTTTTATATAAGTTCGGCGTTTATTAGTCATTTTACCCATTTTAGCTCCATTAGCAGGGAACTTGCTAACACGTTGTTTTTGTAGCAAGTCATTTAAGCACGTTGATTTAAGTTCGGCGGAATCCTAGCACTGAGTAATATTAATGTAAATGCGAAATGTTATCACTTGTATTATTTTGTCAATCATTGTACTATTTTTCACACTTTTAAACTTACGTAACGCGACTGTAAATGCACAGTAAACTTGGGGGCATGAGTGGCGTAAAAAATTAAGTTTAAGCGCTTAAAAATCAAGGTTTTTTAATTTTATAAAGTTAAAGCCAGAGCTTGGCTTTGTACTGTAAATGGTTATTACTTTTAGGGCATTACTTAGCATATGCAACGTTTTATAAAATCTGTTGGGGCAGTTATTTTACTAAGCTCATTCTCAAGCTTAGCTGATCCGGTTAGCGAACTTGAAAACCTCGTTAATCAGTGGTTACAAATAGAACAACAAACTAGTGAGTTAGAAACACATTGGCTAGAAAAAAAAACCTCGATGCAACAAACATTAATCTTACTTGATGCAGAGCAAGCACAACTCAAACAGCTAAACCAAAATCGTCAAAAGAACACCTCTGAGCTGGCAGAAAAGCGCACTGCGCTAATTCAACAACAAAGCCAGCTTGAGACCGATGAAAACGCGCTCAATAGTCAATTAATCCAGCTCAGCCAGCAATTGCGCTCACTGCAAGTACAATTACCTCCCCCATTACTGGCGAGCTGGCAAAGTATTGGCGATCTAGATAACGAAAGCCTAGATGCGAATGAAAAGCTACAAATTGCTTTAAAAATGCTTGGCCAATTGGCTGATTTTCAAAACCGAATTTCAATTCATGAAATGGCAATCAGTAATAGTGAAGGCAAAGAAATATGGGTAAAACAGCTTTATTTGGGTGCCGCACAAGCATGGTTTGTTAGTAATGATTTAAGTTATGCGGGCACTGGCTTCCCTTCTGAGTTAGGTTGGCAATGGCAATTTGATACTGAAATTGATGGCGAGCAAATTGCCCACGGTATCGCTGTACAAGAAAAAAAACAAGCAGCTCACTGGCTTACCTTGCCTGTATTTAGCTATGCAGCTAAGGAGCTGACGCCATGAAACGATTCTGTACTTTTTTGTTTGTTACACTACTGAGTTTTAGCCAAGTAGTAACAGCCGCGACTGCGGATGCTGCCAAACAACAATTACTAACGGATATTAAAACGGCGCAGAGCGTTTTAAATAAAGCACAACAGCGGATTGCCAAACAGCAAACAACTATGGCACAACAGATATTTGAAAAACAGCAAGCACTTAAAAAAGAGCGTGAGCAAGCGACACTCAATCGCCGTTTAGCTGATGAAGACACATTGAGTTTAACCCAGCTACAAACACGCTTAGATAGCTGGCAACAACAACAGCAATATCGGCTAAATTTACTCAACCGATTTACTCGTCAATACGCTCAGCAAGCGCAAAGTAAAAACGATCAACAAGCACTTTTGAATGATGTAGTCGCGGTGATAGAGCAGCAAACCGCGGCATTATATCCAGAGTTTAAAAAACAAAATATAGTATTGAAAAATGGCGAGCTCACCGCAGCTACAACATTACAAGTAGGTCCCGTGGCTTGGTTTAGTGTTGCACAGCCAAAACTAACCGGCCTGCTTTCATCAGCAGCTAACGCTGCAGTACCAAAAGTAGCTATAGTTCAATCACGTGATGAGAATAACCCATTTGATATCGCTTACTCACAAGTAAATACGAACTCAGCTAAGATCGCAGCTTCTTTAACATTTGATCCAAGTTTAACCCGCTTAGTTGCCAGTCAAGCGCAACAAGAAGGTGCAGTTGAACATCTTGAAAAAGGTGGCTTATGGGCAATCCCTATCATTTTATTTGCATGTTTTGCATTATTAATTGCGCTATTCAAGGCATATCAATTATTTAGCCTTAGTAAGATCAAAGCTGTCTCGACGCTGACTTTACAAACTGCGTTTGATCAACCTGAGCAACACAGCTTCAGCGGAATGCAAGCAACACTGTTTCAACTCTCTGTTGATAGCAACATAGGACAAATAAGAGATGACCAGTTATTTAATCAGCTGATGCATAATAAACACAAGCTTGATAACTACATTGGCGCAATCGCGATCACAGCATCGGTAGCACCGCTTCTGGGCTTATTGGGCACAGTCAGTGGCATGATTGAAACATTCAAAATGATGACGTTATTTGGCTCTGGCGATCCAGAAGTGGTATCTGGTGGTATTGCCCAAGCTTTGATCACTACCGAGCTTGGCCTCGTTGTTGCCATACCAGCATTAGTACTCAATGCGCTACTATCGCGTAAAGCTAAAGCCTATTACACCCAACTTGAAGCGTTCGCACTGCAACTTAGTCAACTTGAGGTGAAAAATGTTTGAGCAACTGTTCGATAATTTTATCTGCTGGCTTATCATCCTATTAGCGCTATTTGTTTATCAGCTCATTTGGCACGATATCCTGCATTTAAAACAATATAAACTGCAACGCCAAGGTTACTGGCACGACGTCAGCTCTATTTTGACCGCTGCGCTGCCATTACTTGGTTTATTAGGCACCATTATTGGTTTACTCGATACATTTAAAGTGATGTCGCAAGGCGAAAACGAATTAATGAGCGAAGCGATAAGTAATGCTCTACTCACTACACAACTGGGGTTAGTCTGCGCAATTCCTGCATGGCTGATGCAAGCTTACTTGCTGTACGTAACACGTAACAGTGCTATCCAACAGCAAGCGAGCTAAGCCAATGCAAGCACGTTTAAAACAACGCCTAGAACAACAGTCTGCGCATCATATTGATATGTCACCACTATTAGATGTGGTATTTATACTACTGATTTTCTTTATTGTAACCACCGTTTTCGTTCGCGAAAGTGGGGTCGAGGTTGATAAACCGCAAGCCGTCTCAGCAAGCAGATTAGAGCAACAAGTTATTTTTCTTGCCATAACTGATAGTCAGCAGGTTTACTTTGACGGTAGCCAAATTGGCGTGGCCGGTGTGCGCAGCAGCGTAGAGCAAATGCTAAAACAACAGCAAAGACCGGTAGTAATCCAAGCTGATAAAACCGTACCAACCGAGCTATTAGTAAAGGTAATAGACGAAGCAAAACTTGCTGGTGCAGCAACCGTTAACTTAGCGACCCAGCAATAATATGCAAAATAATATACTCGCATCACAACCTGCAATAGCTAATAAACGTCATCCGTTTTTTGCTTTTATGTTGAGCCTAACGGTACTTGCATGCGCGTTAGTTTTACTTTGGCTTGGGCAAATTGCTGAGCACGTTATCAACGACAAAGTTATCGTCCGGGAAGTTGCTTTAGTGCCACTGCCTCCACCTCCGCCACCAACCGTGACGCAATCAGCTGTGACAGAGCCGATGCAAAGCCTCGTTGTCGAAGGTGCGGGGGCAACTATTCAAGCCATTAATATAAAAATTGAAAGTAAAATTTCGCTTAGCAAACCAACCCTTGCAAATATGCCAATTGCTACTCCTGAATTTCAATCTATCGAAGTTAATTGGGATGCCTTTAGCTTAAATCAACTAGATGGTTTACCCACGCTACTCACTCCCGTAAAAGCAGTATTACCTAAAAAGTTAACTCGCCAAGGTGTGAGTACCTTCATCGTGAAGCTCGATGTTTTTATCGATGAAAATGGCCGATTAAGCTTAATTGATGTTATACAAAACCCGTACCCTGAGCTAAAGCCTGAAATAGACAAGATCATTAAGCAAAGTCGGTTTAGTTCACCAAAAAAAGACGGTGAAATAGTGAGAGCCAGATTTATTTGGCCCATTGAATTTAAACCTTAGTAAAGCCAGTATTTAAGTGAAAATACAATGAAAAAATTAACAACAAAAAAATGGTTAACGTCTTTAGCTATCGTGCCATTAACCTTTTATATGGCTGCCAGCCAAGCAACCTCATTGCAGGTAAAGCTACAACCAAGCGATCTACACTGGCAGTTGCTGATCAATAATAATTTACTGAGCCCAACAGATATAAAAATCGAAGCTAATGAACGCAGCTTCGCCCAGCAACTAAAACCACTATTACAACAAGGTAACTACCAAGCTGTTGCTGATCTATTTAAACAACGTGAATTAGGTAACGATAGCCCTGCGTTACAACTTTTACGTGGCCAAGTTTTGTTAACCTTAAAACAGTTTGCAGGAGCTGAGCAGGCGTTAAAGGCAAGTTTATCAAGCATGCCAGATTTAGTTAAAGCTCATCAAGGTTTAAGTCTGCTCTATATGCAGCAAGGTAATTATCAACAAGCACAGCCACATCTAACCCGCTGTATTGAACTTGGCCAAGCTGATGCGCAAGTCTATGCGCAACTTGCCTATATTCATGTACAAGCTGAGCAGCCTTGGAGCGCAATTGCAGCTTATCGTCAGGCATTAATGCTTGAGCCACAGCAAGCACAATATCAACAAGGGTTACTATTTTCACTAATTGCTGCAGGCGATCTAGGTCAAGCCCAAGCTCTGCTAAAAGAGCTATTAAATGCATCCCCTAACAATCCAGAGCTTTGGCTACAACGTGCACAAATTGCCTTACAACAAGACAACAATAAACAAGCTTTGGCAAGTATTGAAGTAGCTTTAAAGCTGGCACCTAGCAATGCAAGTAATCAATTACTTGCAGCACAACTTCACCTTACACAAGGTAGCTACTCACGCTCTGTTGAATTGTTAAGTAATGCATTAGCAAGCACTCAGCCAGCTCAAATAGCAGAAGCTAGCGAGATTAGTATGCAAACCCTAAATTGGCTTATCGCACAAAAAAAATGGCAGCTAGCCAAGCAGCTCGTTTCGCAACTAAACCCTTTCATAAATAAGTTATCAAAACAATCCCGCGCAGAGTTTTCAGTTTATACCGCTCAGCTAGCAATTGAGCAAGGTAACTTTAAACAAGCTCAAAAGAGTTTACATAAAGCATTAACAATCGACCCAAATCTTGGCGATGCACTGTTAAGCCTGGCAAATATCTATCAGCAACAAAACCAACTGACACAAGCAAGGTTAATGTATGTACGAGCACAAGCTTTACCTGAGTACCAACTCTCTGCATGGTTAGGTCTCGCGCAAATTGAAATTGAAAATAAAAACTACAAAGAAGCATTAAGCCAGCTTAAAAAAGCACTTAACGCTAACCCACAAAGGCAAGATTTACTCACCAACATTCGCGCTCTTGAAGGTCTGATCCAACGAGAAGGTTAATAGTTAATAGATTTATACCAATCGTGTAAAGTTACTGACCATTTATAGCGACAGATAAATACAGTGATAACAAGGCGTAAGTTTCGACATGTAGTTGTTCTACTTGAATAAATTATAACGCAGTTAGCACTTTATTTAGCTCGCTAGAATGGTTAAATATTTAAGTCGATTGGCATAAACTACCCATCAACGATCACACCGTATGACGTCCCGCCTGCGTCGCTTTTGATATTAATTCCCATGTGTTGCGTCATGAAATCTTTATTGACGATAGGGCACTCAGCGCTTCTGTTTTACTATTACTTGGGCACACTACACCAAATAAGTATCCATACTCAAATTGCTTTAAAGGTAGATGCCCTGGGATGTGAAGGAGCGTTTGTTTGATAAATAGGGATACACATGCCGTGGAGCATAGGGATTGCAAGAGCGGCCACTACTGAGTTCACCATGGGGTCTTGGCTTGGTGTTTTTACTTTATTCCAGACGTAAAAAAGCCCGACTATTGCTAGTCGGGCTTTCTCAATTTGGAGCTTGGTGATGTCATAGTGCCCACAGCGGTAGAGAGCCACATAGCAAATGTATAGAGTCGGCATTAGGGGCTTATTCTTTTCCTTTTACCTGATGCCTTTTACCTTTCACCTGCATTTTCACTTTCCTGCAGACAACAAAAAACCCGTCACATTGCTGTAACGGGTTTCTCTTATTTGGAGCCTGGCAATGTCCTACTTTCACATAGCAAATGCTACACTATCATCGGCGCTGTTTCGTTTCACTACTGAGTTC
>NZ_JACJFL010000060.1:0-21783 GCF_014164575.1 Pseudoalteromonas sp. SG41-1 | reverse complement strand
ACAATAGCGTTTTGGACCCACCTGACCCCATGCCGAACTCAGTAGTGAAACGAAACAGCGCCGATGATAGTGTAGCATTTGCTATGTGAAAGTAGGACATTGCCAGGCTCCAAATTGAGAAAGCCCGACTAGAAATAGTCGGGCTTTTTTACGTTTAAAATGTGAGTTAGCGAGAGTAAAGTTAGCGAGAGTAAAGTTAGCGAACGTTTGACATAGGGCGCGAAAAGTTTATTTTTGTAAAACTCGAAACTCGAAACTCGAAACTCGCAAATTTATTTCCTCTATCAGCTAAAGAATTTTGATTTTATGACTGTTTCAAATTCATGACAGTAAGTAACTCAGTAATTACAAAATAGGCTGTAATATTTAGTTAATTATGTCGCCAAAAACTGAAATAATGTGTTGATTTCTATATGCTCTTGCCAAATTATTATACTAATAGGTGAAGTGCATGAACTCTTCCACTGATGCTGCGCAGTTTGACGCAGTGACAACAAGTAAATCGAAATGGAACTTTCATGATACCCAATGGGTGTTGAGTCTTTTTGGTACTGCCGTCGGTGCCGGTATTTTGTTTTTGCCAATTAATATTGGTATTGGTGGCTTTTGGCCGCTGATCATTTTAGCGTGTTTAGCGTTTCCAATGACTTTCTTAGCCCACCGTGGTTTAGCGCGTTTTGTATTGTCATCAAAGAACAAAGATGCTGATTTTACCGATGTGGTTGAAGAGCATTTTGGTGTGAATGCTGGTAGATTAATTTCATTATTGTATTTCTTATCAATATTTCCAATTCTACTGATCTATGGTGTTGGCCTAACTAATACTGTTGATAGTTTTATGGTAAACCAATTAGGTATGGAAGCACCTTCTAGAGTATTGCTTTCAGGAATTTTAGTTGCAGGTATGATCAGCTTGATGCTCGGTGGTGAAAGGCTAATGTTGCGTGCTTTTGCTATTTTAGTGTATCCGTTAGTCGGTATTTTATTGTTTTTATCGTTGTATTTAATTCCGAGCTGGCAAGTACCAAATATGGCCTTTCCTGAGTTTGCAGGCTTTAGTAAAACGTTATGGCTGTCAATTCCTATTATAGTGTTCTCATTTAGCCACGCAGCGGCGATCTCAAGCTTTGTAAACGTACAGCGAGGTCATTATGGTAAACAAGCGACAGCTAAGTCCGAGGCGATTCTAAAGCGCACCAGTTTATTACTGATAGTGTTCGTTCTATTGTTTGTATTTTCGTGTGTACTTTCATTAACACCAGAGCAAATGTTGCAAGCAAAAGCACAAAATGTATCCGTGTTATCATACTTAGCTAATGTTACTGACAACTCATTTATTGCCACCTTTGGCCCGCTAGTCGCGTTTATTGCTATCACTTCATCTTTCTTAGGTCACTTTTTAGGAGCAAGAGAAAGCTTTAATGGGCTTGTTACTAAGCAAACCAACCTATCAGTGAAGAACGCCGATAAAATTGGCGTTGCTATTATGTTCTTGGCAATTTGGTTTTGTGCTGTTAAAAACCCAAGTATCTTAGATATGATGGACCAACTATCAGGGCCGATTATTGCGATGATCTTATTCATCATGCCAATGATCGCTGTTTATAAGGTTCCAGCATTACAAAAGTACCGTGGCTGTTTTAGCACTTTGTTTGTGTTAGCTGTAGGCTTATTAGCGGTAGCTGCATTGATTTATGGTTTTGTTGCTTAGCGAGTAGCTTTAGGGACTTTAGTTAGATTAAATAAAGGCCCTGTAGGTGACAAACTTACAGGGCTTTTTAGTTTATGCTATTGCAGCTAGAGCGCAGGTTCTAATATCAGCGGTAAAAGCTAGACTTTTTTGAAACTTGTATCAGACGTGGCAATACCATTTTTACTCTCGTTTGCAGGAGACACAGCTTGGCCTTGTACATTATAGATTTTTAATTTGCACTTGGTAGGCTGAATCAGTCGCACTTGCAATAGTCGTCATTACTGCTTTCGTTAGCTATAAGCTTACTAAGCACTAATTGATTTTCTGGCACGTATAGCAGTGCATCGCCTTTTTCTACGCTCCACTAAAGGTCTGATTCAAAATTGTTTTCGAACTCAGAATTTGTGTAAGTTAAATGTAATGGGATTGATGCAGCATTTTTCGCAAAAACTTTATCAATCAGCAATAATACTGAATCATTATTAGGACTAATCCTGACACTAGACTAGATGCGTTAAAAAATCTCTCATTTAGAACAACTCAATAACGAAATTTCTGCCTTGCTATCGCCCAGATTTCCTCACCTCTAAACAGATCACTTAATTAAGCGAATTGGTATAAAAATCGTACTAATTACATTCAGTTTCTTAAGTTTTATATCAGATTTAATTGAATGTAAAAGCTCAATTTATAACGATCTCGCTGTGTGATTTGTATATTTAATGTACAAAAAATTGACAAGTTTAAAAAAGGGAACAACAATAATAGGAACAAGGATCATATAAAACTTGTTGAGGCCAAACGGCCCAACAAAATAGTTTGAAATAAAAAGGAAATTATAATGAGAGTATTATTAGTTTTTGTCTTTCTTACGCTATTGCTTACAACCTCAAATCTAAAAGCAGAACAAGATCACAAAGATTCAAGTTTAAACAGCATTTCCGATAGTATTCAAAGATTTTACTCGTTAAGTAAAACAGAAAATTTAAAAGAATATGAAGAATTACTACTGAATAAAAAAGCTAATTCAGAAGAAGAGTCACTTTTGGTTCAGTATTTTATCGCACTCATCAACTACAGACTTGGGCTGCTGGATTACGAAAATGGCGAAACCTATTTTCAGAAGTGCCTTGATACTAACAACAATATACTCTCCAAGTCAGCAGAATATACCGAAGCGCATGTGCTCACCGCCGCATGTTCTAATGCTATGATTCGTTACCAACCAGAACAAACAATGGCATTGTCACTTAAAAGCCGTAATGCTCTTGATGCTGCTACGAAAATTGACAGTCAAAATCCTCGCCTTCTATTTATCAAAGGAACAAGCGCAGTGTATATCCCCCCACAATTCGGTGGAGGAATAGACGAAGCTAGTCAATTATTCACCAGAGCTATAACGTACTTCAGAACTCAAAATTCAACGGAGGGCAAGCAGTTACCTAAATGGGGCTTTGACGAGGCTTATCTTTGGTTAGGTATGCTCAAATCCTTGTCAGGTGAGCAAGGAGATGCCATATCTGCACTCACCAAGTCATTAGAAATTTCTGACAATATTTGGGTGAAAAACACTTTGATACCAACTCTAAAGAGGGGGGAGTCAATCGCGCAGTACTTTGGGCTATAAATAACTACTGAATAGCAAACATCAAAAGAGTAAATAAGTTTGGGATTATTACTATGTCAGTCAACATTGAATCGACAGCAATTAATCAACAATACCTTTCTCTGCCTTACATTACAGGAAGCAAGGAAAGTAAAGGGTATGAGGAAATAAACTCTTATTATTACCCAAGAGGACCAATCAAAAGAGTACTTAGTTATTTTAGAGGTTCTGGGGGCTTAATTATGTACACGGGCAACTGTGAATTCTATGAGTTTGATCACATTGCCCGAAATATTCTTGGTAAAAAGTCATTCGAGAGTAGTATACAGCGGACCATCTTTGGTGGTGGTAAAGGCTTTGACTTACCTACCATGATGGCCTCCTCCTTAGGCGAAGTTATCGAGAGGGCAATGGGAAGCTTTATCTCATTTGCATATGATGACCAGTTGATACATGGTACTTACAAAACTATGCTGGAAAAAGGATTCAACTGCTTGCATCCCAGTGAATTACCCTTGTTTGCAGATGAACAATACGAAAAAGAAGGATTTGAATACGAAAGATTTACTGAAGATACCTTTGTGGGATGGATTCAAGGTGAATGCTTATTGAATGGTTCTGAGAATATTTGGGTGCCGGCTCAAATCGTTATGCCATTTAATTTACTTCACCCTAAGGAAAATATGTTTTGCTATGCCACTAGTGGTGGACTAGCGACTCATATTACAAAAGAACTGGCCGTTTACCATGGTATTTCTGAAGTGTTAGAGCGCGATGCTGTGAATGTTCACTGGAATACAGGCCATGCTCCAAAGATCATTGAGTTGGACTGCATGCCAGACGATTTTAGAGTGCAACGTATTTTAGAACATGCCCAAACCCTAGTTGACAATATTACTCTTTATTTACATATGACAGATGTAGAGGATTTTTACACTGTCACTGCGGTTGGTTTTGTCGAAGGTTTTAATAAGTATAACTATATTTCCGGAGGCGGTGGTGGTCTGACAATTGAAGACGCCATCCTCTCTGCTTTAGGTGAATTTGCGCAGGCTGAGGGAAGTAGCCGAATAATTCTGAATTGTCCTCAATGGGTATATTCAGAAAGAGTAAAAGAGCTATTTTTTGTTGAAGAAGATGTACCAGTAGAAAAATTCGATATTTTTTATAAAGTAATTGGTCACTATGGTTATCCCTCTCACGCTAAAAAGCTTCAATGGTATCTGGAAGGTTCCGGGAAAGTTAAATTATCAGAATTAATGAGTAAACCTAAAAAGAGTGAATGTAAATTTGAGCAAATGTTGGAGATATCGAGAAAAAATGGATTAAACCCAATATTTTTCGATTTTACGCTACCAAATTTACAAACAGTCCGTTTGACGAAAGTTTTTTGTACCAAACTTACACCTCCATATTTACATTCAATGCCTTCATATGGAGTTGACCGTTATTTCGAATTACCACAAAAATTAAATTGGAAAGACAGAAAGTTAACTTTTGAAGACCTGACTAAATCACCACAACCATATCCATAGAAACTGGGTTACTTGTAATTTAAAACCGGGTTAGCGGTAATGGGTGCTTGTTGCATTACAACTTGCAGCGTTAGTAGGAAAACACACGGAATAACCGTGAGGTTAACTTTTAAATTTAAATATGAGGAAGACAAATGAAACTTTCAAAATCATCAGCTTTCGATCACAGATATGAGTCTGGATTAGCGTTTGCTCCAGGCGGTTGTAACTGCTGGTGCTGTTGCTGCTGTTGCTGTAACGGCGGCGATCAAGTCAAAGCCCTGTAAGCTGAGTTAATTAATGCCGGCTCTTTTATGAGGGTTGGCATTTTTAAAAGAATCTATGTCGACCATAAATATAAGGTAATTATAAATGGCACTTAAAAACGAAAAGTATCAAATTAACCCGCATCTTCGAGTGATAAAAGTCACCGAGAATGAAATATTGGTTAAACACAGTGCTCGCTCTTTCTTTTCCAAAAATTGGACGGATAAAGGGCGCACTGGTTTATTAGGTCGTGTTATTAACCACATGAATAGCCAAACGAATCTTCAGGATTTAAGAGAAAAAGAGATCGTTAAATACGAAGAACAAGAAGACGCCCTGCAACTAATTGAACAATTAATCGAAGAAAAAATACTGGTGGAAGCTGACCACGATTTGGTTGATGTCTACTACCGAGTTATTCAAGATGCCGAAACTCCATTGGCGGATAAACGCATAGGAGTCATTGGTTGCGGTCAGTCGGGAAGTCGCATTGCCAGGCAACTCGTACAAAGCGGCATTAAGCATTTACTACTAGCAGATGATGCTAAAATCAAAAATACCAATACAGTTCATCGCTTCCTTGGTATTGAGCCCAGATACATACAAGAACAGGCTCCGATTGCTGATTGTTTAGCTGAATCTTTTCAACACTATGATTTAAAATGTATTTCTACTATTACCGAAGATAGTTTTTCTAAGGAAAACATCGCCAAGGTTTTCGAAGAGTGTGACTTTGTGGTTGCCGCATTAGATGAATATATGCAGTCTATTTTGCACTCTGTCAATGAGCAGGCTCTGGAAGCTGATAAGCCTTGGGCTATGACTATATTTGATGGCTCTGAAGGTGTCGCTGGGCCCATTTTCGTTCCTGGAGAAACAGGCTGTTTTAACGAGTTTGATATTCAGGGTATTGCCGCAGCGGGCACCTTAAAGCGTGATGTCATCACTTATTACGATGCCGTCAGCGCTATGGGACAACCTGATTTGGGAATAGCCCCCCCTCCCTATGTTGATGTGGTATCAGGACAGTTTACCGCAGGACTGCTGACCTACCTTACAACTGGGAGAAGCTACTTGGTGAGTCGCGCCATACGGACTGACTTCGAACGCATGTCTGTAGATTATGAAGATATTAAACGTATCCCACGCTGCCCGGCTTGTGCTCCATTCCGTCCATTTAGAAACGTGTTCTTGTAGGAGTCCAGTTATGCCATTTATCGATCCTGCCGATTATTTTCTAGATCAGAAAACCACGGCTGAAGGCACTTTTATGCCGCCGATTAACAGCATTGACTTGCTGCCAGAAGTATATAGAGAGTTTCAATGTCGCTTCGGTGAGCTTTCCATTAACCCTGCGGAATTCTTCCACGAAAACTCGAAAGTATCCCGCCATACCACGAGGCGAATCGCTGAAAATCAAGAGAGCATAGATCAAATTATTCAGCATTACATGGATACTTCCTACAACTATAGCCCCGACACTGTAAGTGATATGAATATCAGTCCAATCCTGCCGGCATTTGAATGGTGTAAAGAGGTTCCCGAGTGTTTGCATTCACTGGGACAATTTTCCCCCAAGCGCTTCTACGCCATAGATGCTTATGTACTCACTGGGGACAAGTTGCGCAAGATCCTGCCCAACAAACAAATTCTGGTTAAAGACAGAAATTACGACGCAGCAAAGCTGAAAAAATTGAACCAGTCATTTTACGGACCTAATGTAGATTCGGTATCCAATCAAGACTCACTGGTGTTTCTTGTTGGTTGCCCTTGGAGATATATGATGATCTTTGGGGCTAAAGGCTATCGCAAAATGCTGTTAGATCTGGGTTATATTCTGGGCTTCTACGAAGAAGATATACAAAATGGGCAAATGACGCAACTGGATTACTTCTATGATAACGAAGTGGATCGATTTTTAGATCTGGACGGAATCGAACAGTCTATTCAATGCATTCTCGGCGTTACAAACGAAAAGAGTGGAGTACACAGTCATGGATAATAATGAACAAACCATAGGGCTGGAAGTGTCATCTTCTACACCAATGGCAGAGCAATCTAATCAAAGCGGTCCTTTTTCGAATCGAGATACGGTTACACCTCTTTTGGAACAACTGGAAGCAGCAAATCGAGCGGCCATTGAAGTTTATGTTAAGCGCGCATTGGCTAGGCAAGAAGAAGGTTTAGCGATTAACCCTCTCGCTCTGGCTCATGATGGATTAAAACTGGATGTGGGTGTCGGTAAGCAGGTCATGAATAACATTTTATTCTCAGATAGGCCTGCGATCAATGAGGGAAATGACAACAATACTTTTATCAAACTCCCTGAGCCATGTATACAACCCACGGAAAAGTTTGAGCAACTGATGCGCCGAAGGAAATCAGTGCGAGATTATACTGATGAAGAAGTATCATTGGCAGAAATATCTAGCTTGTGTACATCCACAGTGAGTGCCAGAGATAGATTCAAAATCACTTCATCTCAGGTTATTCCTCATGCACCTCTTGCTCCAACAGGGGGAGGCTTACTCTCTATTCAGCTGTACTATATTTCGCTGAATACGGAATCTCTGTCCCGCGGCATATATAAATACAGAGCTGACAAGCATGCGTTGGAATTGGTGAGTGAAGGTGAAGTAAGGGGTCGCATATTTGAAATTACTTCATTCCAGGACTGGATTGCTCGCTGTGCAGGTATCTTTGTATTAGTTAGTGATTTAGATAGAGTGCAATGGAAATATGAGGACAGAGCTTATCGTTTAACCCATATGGATGCTGGTGTATTAGGGCAAAGCTTGCACTTGGCGGCAACCTCTATTGACCTCGGATCGTGCATGGTGTTCGGTTTTCTGGACAATGAAATGAATCAACTTATGGGCATTGATGGAGACCGTCAATTTGTCTCTCTAATTATGCCAATTGGTAAACCGATATCGGATTTCACCTCACTTTAATAGGAGATGGTTATGATGCTTTATTTGGTGCTAAGTTTTGTTCTGATTTTGGCTGCTGTATTTGCAATATCGGCTCGACTCCTTTCCAGATGGCGCATTGATAGCTATGATTTTTTCAACCGAAACAGCTTGCTAATGTACTCTGCCACCCTAGGTCTTCTGTTTATCGCTGTGTTCTGGGGCACTTCCCACTCCGAAGTTGTGCTGTTGTTCGCATTGCCCTTGGGGTCTGAGCACTGGCTAGTGTTTACAGCAATTATTTTACTGTCCACTATTTCAGGTCTATTACTATTTAAACTAGAAGCTTGGATGATATCTCTAAAAACCAAACAACAAGCGCAATCCCGTACGTCAGTGGTGTCCTATTGGCAAAAGAAATGGTTTGTTCCTGTTGTGGTCTCAATTGTGTTGATGGAAGAGGTTATATGGCGAGCCTACTTGCCATTAGCCATGTTTCAAGAGTGGTCGTTCTCTCTCTCATGGGCGCTCGTCATTAGCTCACTAGCATTTGGGGTTCATCACATATTTTTTGGCTGGATACATGTTATTTTTAAATCAGTATATGGCTTTATTTGGTTGTTAATGACTTTGAGTTCCCAATCATTACTGCCTGCCATTATCGCCCATTGCGCCTTTAATTTTGCAGTCTATTGGCACAGTGCAAATCAAGTCAACACTTTAATCAATGTGAACGAGGAGCAATAAGGCTGATATGTCAAAAATACTCAATTTCAAAAATATCCACAAGTCTTATGACTCCAACCTCGCTCTCAAAGATGTCAGTTTTTCAGTTAGTGCTGGCAAAGTTCTGGGAATTTTGGGCAGAAACGGGGCTGGAAAAACCACCATAGTCAATTTGTTAGTGGGGCTTCTTTCATCAGACGAAGGAGAAGTGGAGTTATTCAATTCGCTTCCTCCGTACGACCAAAACACTCGTTCAAAAATAGGTTTGGCGCCTCAAAGAATTGCTTTGTACAGCAGTTTGTCTATTATGGAGAATCTGACTTTCTTCGCGACTCTGCAGGGCTTAAAGGGAAGTGAACTTGAGCACAAAGTAAATTACGCCTCGGAAAAAATGGGACTGCATACCTTTATCCATCGCAAGGTGAAGTCTTGTTCTGAAGGAATTAAACGTAGAGCAAATATGGCGGTGGCACTGCTGAGTAACGCTGAACTATTGTTACTGGATGAACCTACTGCAGGTGTAGATATTCAAAGTCGGCAACACATATTAGACGTTGTTCTAGATCTGAAAAATTCAGGCAAAACTGTATTGTATACCACGCATTATATCGAGGAGGCGGATCAGGTCTGTGACGAGGTCCTAATACTACACGAGGGCCGAGCTTTGGCTTGTGCTTCCACACTGGATCTTATTGCTCAGTATGGCGGCGATAGTCAAATCTCTTATCAGCAGAGTGAGCAGGGGCAACCTGTGGTTCTTTCTAGCAGAGAACCAGCGAAAGCTGTGCATCAATTATTTAATTCTCACTCCAGCATTTTTAATCTCAAGGTTATTCCGCCCAGCCTGCAAGACGTGTTGACAAATTTGCTGAACGGAGAAAAACTCAGTGCGTGAAATCATCTATTTAATCAAAAAAGATTGCATGTTAATTGTCCGTGATGCATCCAACTTAGTCATGATTTTGTTGTTACCTCTTTTGATCGCGACCATCTTTGGGGCCATTAACAGTGTCAGTGAGGAAACCAATAAACTAGCCATAGCCTTGGTGGACAATGATAAGACAAAAATAAGCACCGCCTATGTAGGTAGATTATCAAAACGAGAAGAGCTGGAAATAATTCAAAGCTCGTTGGAAGAGGCACAAAATGCCACGCGTTTGGGGGACGTCATTGCTTATTTGATTTTGGAGCCAGGTTTTGGCGCTGGATTACAACAGTTTCCTTTTATTACCTCTCCTTCCGAAATCCGCATAGTATCGGATCCCAAGCGCAAGATGATTTCTGGCATGATAACCGGCATCACGATGCCTACCGCGATGGAGTTAGTGCAGGAAAGACAAGGAAGTGGTAATTCGGATATGGCCAGTCAAAGCCTAGAGCCCCTGAAAATCACTCATGAAGATTATGTCGTTGAAAGCGATCTACCCGTGAGTGCTTTCAGTATTACAGTACCACAAGCTTCACTTTGGTCCATATTAGCCTGTGTAGCCATTATGAGCTCCAGCCTCGCCACAGAAAGATTGCAACAAACCATTTTGCGATTAAAAGTCTCCCCTACTCCCATGTGGGTTATTTTGTCCTCCAAGATTCTATCTTGTATGTTCACTATTTTTGTTTCCTGTGTAATTTTAATCGTATTCGGAAAAATTGCGTTTCAACTTAATATTCAATCTTTCGCTATGCTGAGTTTCGCCATTTTGTGTTCGGCATTTTGTTTTGCCGGACTTATGTTAGCCATTGGCAGTATTGGATCTAACCCTGAATCGGTAGCAGGCGCAGCCTGGTCGATTATGGTCATATTTGCCATGTTAGGGGGTGGTATGATGCCCCAATTTTTAATGCCTGAATGGCTGTCTTATCTCAGTAACATAAGTCCTGGGAAATGGTCTATTTTGCTGATGGAAGGGGCAATTTGGCGTGATTATTCAATAGCAGAAGCTCTTTTGCCGGCAGCTATTTTAATCGGTCTTGGCGGATTGGGTTGTGCCGCTGGCATTAGAAACCTCAATCAAGAAAAATTTTTATGAGCCAAATGCAAAATAATCAACAAAAGGACGTAGGCAAAGAGGCCTGTGAGGATATGTTGTCCATTCTGCACAAACTTGAATTTGGCGACACAGCTCCGTTGCACAAACCAAGTAATCTCAAACCGATCTATTATTCAATTTTTGCTTTATTAATACTAGGGGCTGGCTATATTGCAGTTCAGATCTTATCCACAGGTAAACCAACTGAGGTCAGCGTAATTGGCACTCCACAGAACACTAGCTCTTTCGGCTTGGCTCTAGATGCCCAATTAGAGGTATCTGGTTTTGTTGTTGCACCAGAGAGCACCACAGTGTCAGCCAATGTAACGGGTAGAGTGACCGGTATTTCCGTAGGGCTTGGGGATTTGGTGCAAGCGGGTCAAGCTGTCGCCACTTTAGACGACAGGCAAGCAAAGATAGAGCTAAATACCTTTGAAACGAACTTGAAATCTCAGTTATCTCTTAGAGAGGTTAGGCTGGAAGATTTAGCTTTAGCACAAGCTTCCAGTGATAGAGCCAAGCGACTATTAGAAGAGCAGCTCATTAGTGACGAAGCCTACGAACAAGTAATCAGTCAGGTCATTATCAAGAAAATAGCAGCCATCCAGTTAGAGCAATCCATTGATGAGTTAAAAAATGGAATTCTGCAGACTCAGCTGTACCTCGATGACCTAATTATACGCTCGCCGTTTAATGGTATAGTGACCGCTATGAGCGCTAACGTCGGCGAAATTATTTCTCCTGCATCTGCCGGGGGCACTTTTACCCGAAGTGGCATATGCACCATCACAGATTTGTCTTCTTTGGAATTTCATTTCGATGTTAATGAACGCTTTCTTCCACAAGTGGTAAACAGCGACAGTATTAGTGTCAGTTTTACCTCTCAACCCGATTTGCTAGTTGAAGCCAAAATTAAACAAATCGCTCCAATTACTGACAGTCAAACAGGCACTGTTATAGTCATAACAGAACCTGTTGAGCAAGTGCCCACAATCAATCCAGGCGCAACGGTAACAGGGGTGTTTACTAAAAAACCAGACCATTTAAATGACGCACCTAAAGCTATTCTGATTCCTAATTCAGCGGTGCATATTCTAGATGGAAAAACCTATGTATTTGTTGAGGTAAACGGTGTTGCAAGACGGAGGCTAGTTGATGCAAGACAAAAGGCAAATGACGATTATCTGCTAACAGATTTGCCGCAAAGATTAACGGTTATCTCATGGTCTGCTTCACCTCTAACAGATGGTCAAGACATCATTATTAAGCGATAATATTATGTTTTTACAAATAAAAAAATTGTCAAAAGGATATCGAAAAGGCGACACACGCATTATCGCCTTGGATCAAATTAACCTGAATGTCGAGCAGGGGGAGTTTATTGCTTTAACTGGCCCTTCGGGCTCAGGAAAAACTACACTGCTGAATATTATCGGCGGGTTGGACAATCAGGATGCAGGTCAAATACTCATTGAAGGCCAGGTACAAACCAAAGGTTGCGATGCAGAATCTGCGTTTTGGAGAGCGCAAAATATAGGTTTTGTTTTTCAGTTTAGTAATTTACTGCCTTATTTAAGCGCTGCACAAAATGTGGAATTGCCACTACTCCTAACCAGTCTATCATCGAAAAAGAGACGAGAACGAGTCAGTGCAGCACTGGAACTTGTGGGACTAGCCGATAGAGCCTCACACTATCCCAACGAATTATCTGGTGGACAGGAACAAAGAGTCGCGATTGCAAGAGCTTTTGTCAGTTCGCCAAAGTTAATGTTGTGCGATGAACCTACCGGTGATCTGGATAGAGAGTCTGCCAAATCAATTCTGAACTTACTCAACACATTAAAAACAGAGTTTAAGAAAACGATCATTATGGTGACACACGATATGATAGCGGCAGAAGCAACTGACCGACGCATAGAGTTGTACAAAGGAAAGCTAACTCAAGCCATTGTTTCTTCAGAGATCTCCCCATTTTCAGATAAGGAGCGCTAGTGTGGGTTTGTTGCAGATAATAGTGAGGAATATGTTACGTAAGCCGGTACGGCTTGTACTGACTATTATACCTATGTGTTTGGCATTTTTTGGTTTTAGTTTGATTGTTGGCATCGATAATGCTTGTGACGTCGAATTTGAATTAGACGATAAACGTCGCATAGTTACTATAAACCGGCAGTCAATTACCCAGCCGTTAATGCAACCTGCCATCGAACGGGTTAGAAAAATGCCACAGGTAAACGATGCCACTTTCGTCACTTGGTTTGGCGGTTACTTTCTCAAACCTGACCAGACCTTTTCTCAATACGCTATTGAAGAAGACAATTATTTTGCAGTGTTTGACGGAATTCAAGTTCCAGATACTAGTTTGCCCTTGTGGAAGGAAGATCCAACAGCTGTTTTAGTCACACCGGTACTTGCTGAGCGTTTTGATTGGAAAACAGGTGACAAAATCATACTCACCACTAGCATTTGGACCCAAAAGAATTTCAGCAGTGATTGGCCCTTTACCATCGCTGGGATTTTTTATGCCGAGGACGGTACTGAAGAGGAGTCCATGTTAATTAAACATACTTATTTGGAACGGAATCGTTTGTTTGGTAGAGGTATGACTAGTTTTTTTGTATCCCGGATTCGTCCTGAATATGACGTCAACAATACTATCACCCAGTTAGACAACCTGTTTGAAAATAGCAAAAGCCCGACTTTTACATCAAAAGAAAGCGCTTTCGCTGAATCATTTCGTAGGCAGTTAGGCGATTTAGCACTAATGACAAAACTCGTATTAGCCATTGCCGTTCTGGTAGTGTTTTTACTCACATCTAGCTCTATGGCTCAATCGCTGGTGGAGCGAAAAAGAGAGTTGGCACTCTTTAGTGCAGTGGGTTACTCAAAAAGAAAGATTAGTTCATTGTTAGTGATCGAGAATATTTTGGTTGTTGTGTTGGCAATGCTGATTGCTACTTGCATTACTTTTGTAAGCTCCTGGATACTGGGACAAATACTTGTGGATGGTCCATTCTCTGATATTGAGCTCAGGTTTTGGGACATAGTTCAAATTACCGCCATCGCTATTTCTCTTGGTGCAACAGGCGCAACTCTTCCTTTGCTAAAATTGCTGAAGGAAGACTTGTCAGCTAACTTAAAATCGGCGATTTAGCATGAATCTGTTTTTAAATTGTTTACGATTAGACATTAAGAGTTCAGCCAAAAGGCGTTACGAGGTTGCTTCTATTCTAATTTGTTCCGCCAGTTTGACTTTAATCATTTTGGTGTTTTTGTCACTTCGCGTGGGGTTATCTGAGATGATTCAAACAGCGGGATCGGATAAACAATTGATATTACTGGGCAATGGTTCAGAAAGCGAAGTGATCAGTTCCTTTAATTTTCAACAAATTGAACAGCTAAAGACACTCATCTACGCGAATTCCAGTAACCCAGTTATCGCTCCGGAGCTTTTTACTAATATTCGAGTCGGTGACGCCACCAAGCGCGAAGCCCAAGTGATTGCTGTTAGAGGTGTAGGTGATGATTCACTGAAACTGAGAAGTCACTTCAGTATACAAAGCGGCAGAATGTTTGAATCAGGCAGACGTGAACTCATGGTTGGCAACAAGCTGATTTCGCGATTTCCCTGGTTGGGACTGAATCAAAAAATCACTTTGGGTTCATTAGAATGGATTATAGTGGGCGTTTTCTCAACAACTGAAACTGTTGCAGAGTCCGAGATTTGGGGGGACGTTAGCTTACTACAGGATGCTTACAACCGGGGGGCTATTTTTCAATCTATTCGAATTGGATTTGAAGATGCTGAAAGCGCTCAGGCGATAATGAATATGCTCAATCAGGAGAACAACAGAATCAGTTTAGTTGCCAAAACGCAGCGACAGTACTACGCAGGCCAAATTGATGAAATGACTCAGTTTGTAGACATTATCGCCATTCCCAGCATTATAATTTTAATTCTAGCCACAGGTTTTTCGTCATTGCAGAGCATGCATACCATGATTGAAGCGCGCCAGAGAGAAACCGCGTTACTAAGAGCAATAGGCTTTTCTTCGGCAAGTCTGGCGTCCAGTATTTACAGTGTCACCATACTGATCAATATAGCTGGTGCGGTAGTGGGAATATTGGTGACATTGGGCATATTTACCCAAACCAAAGCCGTGATTTTGAATCATCTCAGCCTAAGTGAAGTGGTTTTTCCATTTAGCATTACCTGGCAAAGTGCCTTCATCGCTGTTCTGACTTCTATAGCTATGGCGTTGGTTAGCGGACTACCCCCGACTTTTATTTCACTAAAGCGCTCAATCGTTAACGGTATTAGAAAAGGTTAATTCAAGTAAGGAAATAATAATGAATCAACAAATGCATCGCTTTTTAGACATTGAAGCGCAAATCTGGCAGCTAAAAATGCAACATGATGCCGATGGATTAAAACAGTTCTTTACAGCCTTTGTTGAAGAGCAAATGCCAGAACAATTAAAGCACTGGCAGATCTATTATGGCGCATTTGTGTTATTGACATTGAGTCAATTGGGAGGAGACAGCAAAACACATTCACAACAGGCCATAACCTTGTTGAAAGATGCTCATGGTATAGAAGACAATAGCGATGAATTCTATAATCTGCTTGCCTGTTGTAGTGGTCACTTGGCGGCTGCAACTTCTGAGCCTATAGCGAAGGCGAGAGCAGGGATGACATCGGATAAATCCTTCAAGATTGCGCTTGAAATAAATCCTAACAACCCCCGTACTTACCTATTGCAAGGTTTGTCCTTTATGAACAAACCTAGGCTAGTTGGTGGGAGTAAGAAAAAAGCGCTTACGCTACTGACTAAATCTGTGGAGTTATTCGAAACTGCGCTGCCAGTAACAGAACAAATACCATCATGGGGGCACCTTGATGCTCTTTATTGGCTTTCTAATTGTCACCTGTTCTTCAATCACTTTAAAGAGGCTAGTCAGTATGTAGATCAAGCACTTCACATGGATGCCAGATTTAATTGGGGCTTGTCGCTAAAGCAAAAAATTGAACTTAAAAGTGCTAGTTAAGATTGGAGAAAGCAGAGTGTCTAAGTCTATCCAACAGAACCTGATGATAGCCTCTTTTCTAATCGGGATGAGTTTAGACATCTCTGCCGCCATGATAACCAAACCTGTGGAGAGTTGGTCTCACGTTAAACCTGAGCCCTATATTGGTGTAGGTGAGCTTGACTCTATAGAGCTTGCAGCAGACTTTTCTCTTCGGAGGAAGATCGCTTGGCAAATTTCAGCTGAAGTTTTAGCGCCTGCCAAACAACAAACCGGATTTGGTTTTATTGTGGAAAATAACCTTACTTCACTGTGGCAAACCTGGTTTTCCCGTGATGACATTGAGTATCTTTTAGACACAATAGATTCAAATTCAGCGTTTACGGGTTCGGGGCTTACAGAAAGTGCAGCCCAGAAGTTATTGTCGAGTATTCAAAGACCTAAATCGCCCAATATTGATCCGGCACCATTGACAGGGGGGTTCCAACTATTTTCTCCTGCAGTTTACAACTCTGATTATGTGCTTCACATATTGCAACACTTTCGTAGTATTGCTGCATGTCAAGCGGTGACGGTAAAATTAATGGACACACCGCTAGCGGACAAAGCATCTCATTCCAATTGTATGGTGGAATTTCCGGCAACCTCCATAATGATGAAATTAGCCTGGGGCGAAGTTAAATCTCAAAGTGCCAATGGCCTTTGCTATAAAAGTAATGTTAAAGATTTGAGCCCCAGCGGTGTACATCAGGTTATCGCTAATAGCGGTGCATGGGTTGAAAGAGGAGAGTATTGCCTAGATAAAACTAACGCTTTTACCATGAGTGATGGTGATAGAACCTTTGTCCTAAAAGGTTTTCACATTGTTACTAAAGAGCTTAAAGATTGGATATGGATCTCATTTATTTGGCAACCCGAACCAGATATAGGCTTTGGTAGTGACAGACCGGACAGTATCAGTGACGTCTACAGTAACTATATTATGTTAGTGTCGGTCAATGAACTGGAAATGGATCCCTCCCCAGGAAATGGAATGAATAACCTCCCGCTGTTTACTGGCAGTAAAAAATTATTTTTAAACTATCGCAATAAAAAAGAGGTAATCACTTGGAACTCTAACCCTTTTATTGAAGGGCCCGATTCCACCAGTAATTGTATTAGTTGTCATCAGGGAATATTTGCCACGGGCAAATTTGGGCCAAATACAGAGCGTAAACATTTTCCTTATGACTATACCTTTGGCACGCAAAACCGTGATCTTATCTTGATGCCAAGAGTATCATTCAGAAAAGCCATTAACCGAGGCGCAGCGAAATTTAGGTCTAGTCACAAAGATGACAAATAGGGTAAGCGAACTCAGTTTTGAAAATTAACAATGTACTTGAAAAAGCTAAGGAGGTTAGAAGTGCCCCGATGGTGGTGGTGAATAGTCTAATAGTATTTGTAGCTTTAGAGTATCAAGCCAGAGAGAAGCTGAAAGAATAAAAGGCCTACGTAAGGGGCAAGCCCCTTGTATTTGCATATTTGTCGGCGGGGTTTTATGCCGCGTAGCTTTAAATAGGTCGCTGTTAATAATTGCTATTTATGGAACGTAATATTTCCTATAATAGTAATTATTGATTAAGTATTGATGTAACCAACTAATGTTAAAGCAACTTGTAGTCGCTAGTAGTCTAATTATTGTTAGCGGATGTGATGACAACGTTAAACCTAAGCAATCAAAGGCTGCAGTACAACCTTATCAATTAACAACACTTGAACATTATCAGCATCAAGCTAATAACTTACTTCGCAGTATTAGAGTGCAAAAAGACGCAGCTAATTTAGAAACTCAATCTGCTGATTTAGTCGCGCTATCGCAGACTATCCTCAATGACTTGATAGTTGATTATCCACAATGTGCTGAATACATAAATGCGCTTATTGCTGTTGCTGATTTGCTCCCTTCATTGCCCCTAGAAGAAATTGAAAGTGGTTATCATAGCGATGGTAAGCTACCTAAGTTTGACGATCCCATATGTTATCACGGTAAGGATTTATTGGTTCATCCTGCGACTGTACAGGCGGTTGCTCGTTTAGGATTTGTTGACCCACAAGCTTATGAATATGCTGAACTTGGGATTATTGAGGTGATAGCTCATTTTGATCAGGTTGAACAAGCATTAAATAAATAACAAAATGCCGGAGTGTTAACGGGTACTGACATAAAATTGTCATACCAGCTTGCTACTTTAGCACTCTCTTAATGAAGTAATGGGTTGATGATAAGTGAGTGCTCGGCTAGCTATATTAGAAAATATCTTAAAAAACAGTGAAATAACGACACTGTTTCAACCCATCTTTGATATTGCAGGGCAGCAAATTTTAGGTTACGAAGCATTAAGTCGAGGCCCTAAAAATTGCGATCTAGAGATGCCAAATGCGCTTTTTAGTGCTGCAATTGTGCACGATAAAATCTCAGAGCTTGAGTTGTTATGCCGTTCAAAAGCGATCGAAAATTTTGTAAGGTTAAAACTACATGGCAAATTATTCTTAAATGTAAGTCCTAAAACGTTACTTGATCCCTGCCATCCGAAAGGCGAAACATTACACCTAATTAAGCAGTTTGGCTTGGCCGCTAATAGAGTGGTGATTGAAGTTACCGAACAAGAAAAGGTTGATGATGGTTTTTTATTGCTAAAAACAATTGCCCATTATCGCCAGCTCGGTTTTTCGATTGCCATCGATGATTTAGGTGCAGGCTACTCAGGGTTAAAGCAATGGTCAGAATTATGTCCTGACTATGTGAAGATTGACCGTTATTTTATTGACCATTGCGATGAAAGCGTGGTTAAAAAAGAATTTTTAAAATCAATTATAGAGTTAGCGAAAGTTACCAAAACAGCGGTGATAGCAGAGGGCATAGAGCGGGTTGAAGAACTCAGTTTACTTGAAGGGCTAGGCATTGTGAATGCGCAAGGCTTTTTGCTGGAACGACCAAGTTTAAAACCTAGCTTAGCGTTTGACTCAGCTCAATTACAGCAATTAAGTTTTACCCCACTTAACAATCAGTTTGAGCAATCAATGGCGATAGGTTGGTTAGCAATCGAACAAGCCCCAATAGACAGTCATACTCGTTGTAAAGATGCGCATAATATTTTTGAAAAAGATAAATCGATTATCAGTCTTGCGGTTGTCAATGAAAGCTTGCAGCCGATAGGCTTATTACACAAAGATCAACTAACAGAAGTATTTGCGGCTCCTTATGGCCATGCTTTATACGACAAACAACCGGTTACGGCATTAATGCACAAGCAACCCTTGGTAGTTGATGAAAATCAGCTGCTTGATACTGTTAGTCAGCAAATTACCGAAAATGATTTTGATATTCGCCGTCATATTGTGATCACTCGCACTGAGCAGTACTTAGGGCTCGCGCCACTGCGGGATATTTTAAAACATATTACGGAAGAGAAAATTCGTCATGCTCAGCATGCTAATCCACTTACTATGCTGCCGGGGAATGTTGCAATTAACGAAGCAATTGAGCATAGATTAAGAGCCAAACACAGCTTTGCATTAGCCTATATTGATTTAAACCACTTTAAGCAGTTCAACGATTTATATGGTTACGCCAGTGGTGATAGTGTTATCAAATTATTGGCCGATGTCACCACCCAAGCTTGTAGTAATGTGCCCAGTTTTGTTGGTCATATTGGTGGCGATGATTTTATGGTGGTCTTTGATGGTGATGATGCGGCTACAGTATGTAACAACATAATAACTGAGTTTGAGCTGAAATCTCGTGCATTCTTTACGCCAGAGCATATTGCCAGTGGTGGTTATTGGGCAACTAATCGTGAAGGTGAAAAGCAATTTGTACCTTTACTTACTTTATCGATTGGCGTTGTTGAACCCGATCTAGAGCAGTGTACTAACAGCCATCAAATTGCTGCATTGGCAACAGATGCTAAAAAAGAAGCAAAACGCTATCGCCACAGCTATCTATTTTTATGTAAACGACGTGGTCCTGCTTTGGCGGTTGTACGTTTAACTCCTGAGAAACAAGTCATATAAAATAACGTTAAGTAGGGCTGTTTTTCTTGAGTATTTATTGCTCAGCGTGTAGCTTTACTAAAACACTAGAAAATAATAAATATGACTAGGTATTTCTTTTCACTCATCTCGCTCTCGGTACTTATTGTTAGTACTGTATACAGTGCTAAAACTGCAGCAAAAGAAACGGTCACAATCGCTCAAGAACCTCGAACATTATATAAACGAGATGCATACTTAAAAGAGTTACTGCAACGTGCGCTTGATGCTGCTAATTATTCAGCCCAGTTAGAATCTGTCGTGGTACACCCTCACCAACAGCGAGCGCTCATAGCCCTTGCCGATAATAGCGTTGACCTATATTGGAGTATGACCAGCCCCGAACGCGAAACCTTAGCAATACCGATAAAAGTGCCGTTATTTAAAGGTTATATTGGTAAGCGAGCCTTAGTAACTAGGCAGTTGTTTCTTAATCGCTTTGCTGATATCAAGAGCAAAGAGCAACTAAAAGGGTTTACTGCAATTCAAGGGCATGACTGGCCGGATACCAAAATATTGGCATATAATGATTTATCGGTGCGACCGTTTGCAAATTATCAAGCGATGTTTAATATCGTTTTGACCGGACGAGTTGATTACTTTCCTCGCTCCTTCATAGAAGTAAGCTCAGAGTTAAAAGAAGTTAATAAGCAAGCGCTTGTTATTGTGCCAAATTTATATATTAGCTACCCGAGTGCTTTTTATTACTTTGTGGCCAAACACAAGCCAGAACTGGCAAAAACGCTCAGCGATGGCTTATCTATTATGCAAAAGAACGGTAGTTTTGATGAGCTATTTAACCAGTATTTTGGCGATGATTTAAAGGCCTTGCCATTTGATCCGCAAAATACTGTTGAGATAAAATTAGAGAACCCTTATTTTAATCATTAAAAAAGGAGCCTAGGCTCCTTTTAGTATCGATCTTAGTATAACTCGCTATTAGCGAAGTAACGCTTCAGTTAATACTGGGCGAATTTCACGGATCATCGCTTGTGTTAATTTCGGTGCGCCACAGATAATATTACCGCTGTGAGCGTAATTATTACCACCGGCAAAATCTACAACCATACCGCCAGCTTCTTTAACCATTAGTTCACCTGCAGCTGAGTTCCATGGTTTCAAACCAATTTCAAAGAAACCATCAACACGGCCAGCTGCCACGTATGCCATGTCTAGTGCAGAACAACCGGCACGGCGAATATCAGCAGTGTGAACAAACAATGCTTTGAATGCTTCAGTATACGCATCCATATGGTGTTTGTTTTTGAATGGGAAACCAGTGGCAAGAACAGTACCAGAAAGAACGGTAGTTTTACTTACACGAAGACGTTTGCTATTTAGCTGTGCGCCTTGACCACGAGAAGCGGTGAAAAGCTCGCCACGAATTGGATCGTAGATAACAGCTTGGTCTAGACGACCTTTAACTTTAAGTGCGATAGAAACCGCGTAATGAGGGATGCCTTTGATGAAGTTTGTAGTGCCATCAATAGGATCAACAATCCATTGGTAATCTGCATCTTTACCTACGTGCTCACCTAGCTCTTCACCAACAATAGAGTGAGTAGGGTAAGATTGTAAAATAGTGTCGCGAATTACGGCTTCGGCTTCTTTATCAATATTCGTTACTAAATCATTAGTGCCTTTTTGTTGCACTTCAACTTTTGATAAATCTTCGCCAGCGCGAAGTAAAATTTTGCCTGCGTTACGCGCAGCGCGAACCGCAATGTTTAACATTGGATGCATGGTATTACCTTTGGGTTGTAAAAGAACGTGTATATATTTCTATATATTTCAGCCGGCGTATTCTAGCGATTTTTGACACAAAGTAAACAATAAACCCCAAAAATTTTTGGTTGTTTTTTGTACTGGGTTGAGTTGCAAGGTAAAAATTACAAGACAAAAGCCAGCATTGATCGTTGATACATAAAACTTCCCA
>NZ_JACJFL010000005.1:0-160295 GCF_014164575.1 Pseudoalteromonas sp. SG41-1 | reverse complement strand
ATGGTTTTGCCTCTATTGTTGGTGGCAAAACATTGGATGATAATACAACTCGATACGGGTACGACAACGACATTTCATTTAAAAATGAAAGCGTTTTTGCTTTACAATTATCGGCTGATTTACAAGATAAGCTCAGTGCAACTGCACAAATTGTAGCCCGTGGTAACAATAGCTTTGATGCCGAATTTGAATGGGCTTATTTAACATACGAATTTACCGATGAGCTGCAACTCAGTGCGGGTAAAATGCGTGTGCCTTTTTATCGCTACTCTGACTTCTTAGATGTTGGCTATGCTTATCGCTGGGTAAGACCACCGCAGTCTGTTTATAGTATTCCATTTTCTACCTATGAAGGCTTGAGCCTACTGCACACTTCACAAATAGGAGATTGGGATTCAACCTTACAAGTCATTTATGGTGGCTTTGATGGTGACATTGCAGCAGTTACAAACAATGATGAAGCCAAACTAAACGACATCGCAGGGGTTAACTGGACTCTATCGTATGATTGGTTTAGTGTTCGCGCTGCTTACTTAGTTGCTGAAACCTCTATTGATTTAAGCAATGGTGAAGCTGGCGGACAAGCTATTAATGGCCTTGAACAATTACTGCGCGACAACGGCCTAATAACTCAAGCTGATGATATTGCTATAAATGAAGATGACGGTACATTTATTGGTGTGGGTTTTTCGATTGACTATAACAACATATTATTTGATGCCGAATATACACAGTTTGAAGTTGAAAAAAGTATCTTAGCAAAACAATCACAATATTATGCGTCGATTGGTTATCGTATGGATGAGTGGATCGTTCATTTTACTTATGAAGATAATGACGACAAACATGACAAATCTCGCTTTGATCAATTAACCCAAGTGCCTCCTCTCAATAATGGGATTAATCAGGCACTCGATGGTGTTCGTGCACAAAGTAATGTATACACTATCGGAACTCGTTACGACTTTCACCCATCTGCGGCACTAAAAGTTGATTTTAGCCGTTTTAATGATGATATCTCAGATACTGAAACGGATGTTATTGCCGTTGCTGTTGATTTGGTTTTTTAAGGGGATGGTTATGAAAAAACTAATTTTAGCGGGCCTTATGTCTGCCTGTTCATTTAGTGCGTTTGCAGGCGTTACTGTGATAGTAAATACAGGTAATGCCAACGCGATAGACCAAGATGAAATCAAAAAAATCTACCTTGGCAAAAGCAAGTCATTCGCGGATGGTGTGAAAGTAAATCCAGTAAATCAAAACGGCAACAGTATTGCTGATGAATTCAATGACAAAGTGGTTGGTAAATCAAGTAGCCAACTTAATGCCTATTGGTCAAAATTGGTTTTTACTGGTAAAGGTACACCGCCAGAAAAACTAGATAATGACCAAGCGGTGATCGACTTTGTTTCGAGTAATGCCGATGCTATTGGCTATATTGATAGCAGTAAAGTGAGTGATGCAGTGAAAGTAATCGCAACTTTCTAGCTGTTATAACTTAAATAAAAAACGCCTTGTGGTATCTAACCACAAGGCGTTTTTTATTATAACTACAAGGTTATTCGACTTTAAATTTAGCCGTCGCATCCAATAGATTATCAGACAAGTAATGTAAGTTCTTCGCCACATCACGAACTGCAGTAAGCGAAGCCATAGTATCTTCGAATGATGTATGCATATTAGATACATTTTCGACCACCATTGCCGCAACTGATGTTTGCTCTTCAGTGGCTGCTGCAATTTGTGAGTTCATACCATTAATTTCAAGCATTTGCTCTGCAATTTTTTCAATTGAAATACCTGTATTTTCTGCAGCTGTTGCATTATTACTGGCCATATCACGCGCCGATGTCATAGCGCTAACCGACTCGTTTGCAGCACTGGTTAAAGTGTTTAATAATTCACGAATTTCATTGGTTGATTTAGCCGTACGCGATGCCAACTCTCTGACTTCATCAGCAACCACAGCGAAACCACGTCCTTGTTCACCCGCTCGCGCAGCTTCTATAGCAGCATTAAGTGCTAACAAGTTGGTTTGCTCTGCAATCGAAGTGATCACATTAAGTATCTGAGTTACATTTTTTGTATCATCCGCTAGCTTGTTAATTGTCGAAGCGGCACGATTAATTTCAGCGCTTAACGTCTGAGATTCAGTGACCGATGTTCGGATCTGTGAACGGCTTTGTTCCACTTCTTGCTCAGCCGTTTGCGCTGCACGTGAGGCACTTGCTGCCGAATGTGAAATGTCTCCTACACTTTGCTTCATTTCTTCCATCGACTGTTTAACTATTTCAGCATCTGCGGTTTGCTTGCTGGTCGCATTTTCTGCTTGTTCCATGCCTTGCACTAAGCGCGTTGAGTTTTCCATCAAGGGTTCACACACCGCCATTACTTCGAGTACCGACTCTCTTAACAAGGCTATAAATGTATTGAAGTTAATTGCAACTTGGCCGATTTCATCTTCACTACGAACTGTAAGCTGCGTGCTAAGAGAGCCTTTCCCCTCACCTAATAAGCGTAAATTGCCAGCCGCATCACTGGCGGCGGCAGCAATTCCACGAGCAATCCAAATAGCCATAAATAATAGTAATAACAATGATACAGATGACACAACCAGCATTAACGTTAATGCATGATCAGAGCGTGACTTGGTATTTTTTACCAACTCAAAAAAGCGCGCATCGGCACGTTGCTGAGCAGCTTTAAGACTTTGCAACACCGAGTTATACATATTGGTTTTAGATTGTGCTTGCTGCTGGATTTTACTAAAATCAGCAGTTCCACTGATCATATCGTTAGCAATTTTTGTTGATATAGCAGCGTATTCGGTTAACTGTGTGCGTGTTTGCCTATCAATGTAGGTACTATTAATATTATTTATTGCGTCAAGATTCTCAGTTAATGCTGTCAGCGTCTCTTTTGCTTTATCAACAATATCTTGTTCGCCAAATGTAACTGCTTGTGTATAAAGCTCATCTAATTTTTCAAGTAACCCGACGTTCGCTGATGTTAGTTTTACCACTTGATAAGATGTTTTTTCAAGTTCGTCTAATGAGCCCCGATTGTCCACCATCGAAATATAATTGATTAATACAATAACCACAAAAGCGATAACAGCAATACTCGTGATAGCGTGAATTTTTTTACTTATGCTTAGGTCCTGAAAAGACAAACTTGAAGCCATGCGATCTACCTTATTATTTAACTATGTGTATTATCGGCCTATTAGTTATAAGTGTTAACTATATTTTTAATTTATCTAGCTTTATTGCCATAAAAGTTCACAAAAGGCACAAAAAATAAATCAATCGCCCGATAAAAACTAGATAATTAGAGCAATCTGTTGTTTTTGTGCTTGCAAGGTTATTATTTGAGCACACAATCACTAACTAATATTAACAATATATACTCTCTTTATTTCAATATAGCAGAACTTATCGTTAAAAGAGCTGAAATATGGCTACACTATGCTGGAAATATCAACAAATATTACATCACCTTGACTATAAAAAACGTGTTACTCAATAACTCAACAAATTAAGATGCGAAATACGCAAATATCTTAGTTCTAACTTCATTTTGAGTTACAAGGCTTAATAGATTATTTAATCAGCATTCAAGTTAAGTAATTCATAACCTGCCAGTACATCGCTTAGCTCTGCATCAATAGAGCTTTGCCTTAGCACATGAAACTCTTTACCGAGATTGTCTAATAATTCTTCTATGTTTTTTTCTGCACGCTGCATCGCCGCAAGCCGGCTAGCATTTTCACTGGCCAACGACTCGGCACAGGCGCGATAAAGCGAAATAAATATGTATTCGCGGATCAATGCCCGTAGTGTCATATCATTACTACCTAAAATTTCGGGTAATCGTTTTGTCGGCCAAGGGATTTGTGCTAGCTCTCGTTGCCATTTTTGATCAAGCGGCAGTAATCGTTGTGATATTGGCTGATATTGAGCGCCCGATTGCATCTGATTATAAAATACATAAACACGGGCAGCGCTTGCATTAGCAAGGTGTGTTTCGCTATCAATTTGAATTTGCCCAACCAATGCGGTGATCTCATTTATGCTAGTGGGCACCGTAAAACTTTTTTCCATAGATAAACCGGCATCGGCGAGTCGTGAGTAGACTCGCTCACCCACCGCCCACACTTGCAGTTGTGTGGTCTGAGATTGCGCGCCTAAATCGGCCAGTGCTTTAATTGCAAAGTCAGCAATATCTTCATTGAACTGCCCAACTAAACCTTGATCGGAGCCAAACACAATAGCACTGACTATATTATCGCCCTGCTTATCTGTATTCGATATTGCATCCACTGCAGGTAAATTAACATCAACCGCCTGTATCGTAGCGCTTAATCCTAATTCTACCGTTCGATAGTAATCAGTTAATGAGCTGACCGATTTTTCGTATTGACTAATACTCGATGCGGCAAGCGCCTTCATCGTCCGCACAACTCCTTTTAAATCGCTGGCACTGTCGATTTTATGACGCAAATTAGCAGCGGTATTACTCATGGTTGTTCAGAGCCGTCAGCCAGCAATGGCGCATTACTATCTTCAATACTCGCCAGCGCTTGTTTTGATAGGGCAATGATATTTTGATGATCCTCGTCACTTAATGATCCTGAGGTTGCTAATCGCGTTGATAATTCAGCAGGCAAACGATTGATAATACCTCGTAAAGCATTTTTTGCTGCAGTCATTTTTGCTAATGCAATGGTATCAAATAGGCCCGAAGTCAAAGCAAGTAATAATATGATTTGTTCAGCGACTGGAAGCGGAGATGATTCTGGCTGGCGTAAACTGGCGCGAATACGGCGGCCATGTTCAATTGATTTTGCGGTATCTTGATCTAAACGCGCACCAAAGCGAGCAAATGTTTCTAGCTCTTCAAATTATGCATAAGTCAATTTTAGGTCACCCGCTACAGCCCGAAACGCTGCCAGTTGAGCTTTGCCGCCAACACGCGAAACAGATTTACCAACATCAACAGCGGGTAAAACACCCAATTCAAATAACGATGGGGATAAATATATTTGCCCATCGGTGATCGAAATTAAGTTGGTGGGTATGTAAGCTGAGATATTTTGTGCTTCTGTTTCAATAATAGGCAGTGCAGTAAGTGAGCCACCGCCAAGTGCTTTATTTAATTGAGTGGCGCGCTCAAGTAAACGTGAGTGAATATAAAAAATGTCGCCAGGAAATGCTTCACGCCCAGGTGGACGACGAAGCAGCAACGACAGTTCACGGTATGCGCGCGCATGTTTGGTTAAATCATCAAAAACAATCAGTACATCTTGCCCCTGTTGCATATAATATTCCGCGATACTCATCGCTGCATACGGGGCAATGTACTGTAAGCCCGCCGGTTCATTGCCTTCGGTAACCACCACCACAGTATAAGCCATTGCGCCTTGT
The DNA here is from genome assembly GCF_014164575.1 of Pseudoalteromonas sp. SG41-1. Lineage (NCBI taxonomy): Bacteria > Pseudomonadati > Pseudomonadota > Gammaproteobacteria > Alteromonadales > Pseudoalteromonadaceae > Pseudoalteromonas > Pseudoalteromonas sp. SG41-1. The sequence goes on along the minus strand of NZ_JACJFL010000005.1, from coordinate 154,869 downwards.
TCACGTAATGTCGCCACAGCCTTTGCCACACTCGAATCCCGTTGCCCTATCGCGCAATAAACACAGAGCACATTTTTATCGTGTTGATTGAGAATAGTGTCGATGGCAATCGCGGTTTTTCCGGTCTGTCGATCACCCAGAATAAGCTCCCGTTGCCCTCGTCCTATTGGGATCAAGGCATCAATAACAATCAACCCCGTTTGTAACGGCACTGTCACCGCAGCGCGATCCATTATCGCCGTTGCCGTGCGTTCGATTGGTAAATGCTGCGTGGCTTGAATAGGCAACCCATCATCTAGCACCTGACCAAGAGGATTAATAACGCGCCCCAATAACTCATTACCCACAGCGATATCCATAACATGACCGCTGCGTCGAACCTCATCACCAGCTTGTAAATGTGCGTAATCGCCAAGTAATACCACGCCTAACTCATCTATATCGACATTGAAAACGATACCTCGCACATTGCCAGCAAAGATCAACATCTCTTCAAAACCGGCACTGGGTAATCCTGATACTTTGGCAATACCGGTTGCATTATTGGTAATTATACCCACCTCATACGATTTCATTTGAGGCGAAAATGCCTTACGAGCTTTTTCGATTCGAGAGAATGAGTTGTCGAAAATATTATCGAGTGTTTCGCTATGATAGGCTGTTGTTGCTTGGCGAATTAAAGCCGAAGATTGGCTGCTATTAGTTGTATTAGTTGTATTAGTTGCATCACTCATGGTGGTTTTCAATGTTAGTAATGGGTTTGCTAGTAAGCACTTTACCTTTATCTTGCTCTTGGTCAGGCAGCTCATCGTTTGGTTTATTATCACTACTGCGCTTGGTTTTGTTGTCAGCTGCTCCCTGCTCAACAGCTTTGCCATTTTGTTTTAGCAGCGCCACAACGTCTTGTTCAAGCGACTGCAGGTAGTAAGCAATATTCCAGCCTAATTTTTGGCCATTAGTACTCAACTCAATACCACTGATAAGCTCTGCTGAGGTGGCAAACTCTAAGTCAATGTCAGCGCCAAATGTTGCTTTAATCGCTTTATCAATAGCAGCGCGCTCTATATCAGGCAACTCAAATGCACTCGTTAATAATGCCGGTTTTTTGCTGGCTTTGAGTGCTTTTACTAGCGTCGTTTTTGCCGCTGGCTGCAACTCACTTAATTGCGCTATAAATACCTGAGTGACTTGCTGCTCTAAACTTGCGCTTGCAAGGTCGTGTAAGGTTTTGCGGGTGATAGCAAGTACTTCATCGCTGGTTTTACGCCTCAGTATATTGGTCAGATGTTCAGCATCTGCGGCCATTATTGCTTGATGTTTATCATGTAATGCAGCAACGTCTTGTTGTGCCTGAGCCAGTAACTGCTGTCGTTTTGCATCAGCATCATCTTTTGCTTGCTGTAATAACGTGTCACGCGCTTGAGCAAATTGGTTATTTTTATCTTCAAATATAGCTCGCTCAGCGCTGGCCTGTTGCTGTTTAGCCGCAGCAGCATCGAGCTCATCGGCAATGCGTTGCTCACGGTCGTCAATAGCATGCAAAATAGGTTGGTAAAGATAACGTTTTAACAACCATACCAAGATCAAAAAATTAACAGCCTGTGCTGCTACAGTGAACCAGTCAATTAACATGGCTTACAATCCTGTGGCTTGCGCGATGGCATAATTCCAAAACGGGTTTGCAAAAAGTAAGATCATCGATACCACAAAACAATAAATCGCTGTGGATTCAACCATCGCCAGACCAACAAACAAAGTGCGCGTGATGGTCGTTGAAGCATCAGGCTGTTGAGCTAAGGCACTCAGTGCAGCAGCTACTGCACGTCCTTCGCCAAGAGCCGGACCTATACACCCAATACTGGTAGTGATGCCCGAAATAATTATCGAGGCGATTGCAATCATTGTCATACTGTCCATGTGATCTCCAAAATCTTTCATTGTTAAAGTAAGCAAAAATGTAATGTTAAGATTAATTGATGTTCATTATTGTGGCATTCACTTGCTGTCTGATCTGTTATCCGGTTGGCTAGTTTGTGTTGCGGCCGCAATATAGACAGCTGCAAGAATAGTAAAAATATAGGCTTGCACTATGCCAGTTAGTAGCCCTAGTGCCGTCATCACGATAGGGAAAATAAAAGGGGTGATGGTCAACAAAATACCAATAGTCATCGCACCACTCATCATGTTGCCAAACAAGCGCACAGCCAACGCCAATGTGCGTGACAATTCACTAATGATATTAAATGGCAACATAATCATAGTCGGCGCCATATAAGATTTGAGATAGTTAACAACGCCCTGCTGTGCAATGCCAAACATTGGCACCGCGATAAATACACTAAGTGCCGCTGTCGTTGATAGTGACGCTGTGGGCGGCTCATAGCCGGGAACAATAGTGAAGATACTTGCACTAACCAAAAATAAAAATAAGGTACCAAGAAAATAGAGGTATTTTTTCGCCTGTTGCAAACCAACTTCTTCTATTTGCGTTTCAATCCCCGTGACTATAATTTCTAAAAAATTTTGCCAGCGCGAACGTTGCAAGTTAGTTGATATATTTCGAGTGATCAGCATAGAGCCAAGGGTCAACAGCAGCATCAGTGCCCATGTAAAAGCAATGGTTGCATTAATTTTCACAAAGCCAAGCTGCCAATAAATCACTACATCGGGACTAAGGTGCATGTTGCGATCCTTCATGTGGATTAAGCTGCTCAATAACGGCTACTTGCTGTACTGGTGTATCCAATTTAGCTGTCATTTTCGTAACCACGCGGGCTGTGATAAGTCGTGCGCAAATAAATCCAAACAAACTTTATCGCTTCATCAGCAATATTGAGTGTTTCGCCAAACAACAGCTCTACTGGCGTGCAATTTTCAACAAACCATTGGTATTCGAGTCTAGGTAAATAGTTTAATAAATGATTGCTTACAACTGGTAAGCTGCACGTTGCAGTCACTCAGGCCTCCAATGGATAAATCCATATATCAAAGAACGTAATAGTTATTGATAACTTGGACTAACCGTCGTTTTTCGTCTGTGCGCTACAGCGCTATACTTGAGGTGATGCTAATTTTAATACCAATCGACTTAAATATTTAATCATTCTAGCGCGCTAAATAAAGCGCTAACTGCGTTAGTAACTTAACACGATTGGTATAATAAACAGGAGGAGCTAACCGAGGTGAGAGTCTGTGCTAATTGCAGACCACGAAAAGCAAAAAACCAGTAACATCGCTGTTACTGGTTCTTTAAAGATGGTGCGGTTGGGGGGACTTGAACCCCCACGCCCGAAAGCACTACCCCCTCAAGGTAGCGTGTCTACCAATTCCACCACAACCGCATTGTTAAAGCTTTCGCTTTAGGTGTTAAACATATGATTTATTTGAGGATGATAAATCGTTTAACGATACTTTTAATAAGTATTAATTTGGTACGTCAGATTTCTCTTTCGTTGATGTTACTGGAACATCATCAGCTGCAGGAGCAATTGTTTCAACTGCTGGTGCTGCTTCTAGGTTTTCCCACTCATCAGTCTTTTTGATCTGACCTGCAGTTAAGTTACCTAGTACAATACTTAGCACAAAGAAAACACTGGCTAAGATTGTAGTTGTTTTTGTCATAAAGTTACCTGCACCTGACGAACCGAAAACGGTTGCAGAGGCACCAGCACCAAATGATGAACCCATGTCCGCGCCTTTACCTTGTTGAATTAAAACCATACCAACAAGCGCTAAAGCAACAACTAAATAAACTACTAATAAAATTTCGTACATCTTATACGGTCCCTTTTGCACTTTCGCAGATTGCAGTAAATAACTCTGCTTTTAGACTAGCGCCACCAATCAGGCCGCCGTCTATATCTGGTTGTGCAAATAATAATTCGCTATTTTTTTCATTTACGCTGCCACCATAAAGAATGGTCAGCCCTTGTGCTAAATCACTACTGTTAGCAGCAATTTTATCACGGATAAATTTGTGCACATGTTGTGCTTGTTCAGGCGATGCAGTCTTACCTGTGCCAATGGCCCAAACGGGCTCGTATGCTATCACAGAATCTTTCAGTGCTGCTAGACCTAATTTATCAATTACTGCATCAATTTGTGCAGCAACGACTAATTCAGTTTGACCTTGTTCGCGTTGCTGTTCACTTTCACCAACACATAAGATAGGTGTTAAACCCACTTGTTGTGCACGAGCAAACTTAGCTGCAACAGTGTCATTGCTTTCGCCGTAGATACTACGACGTTCAGAGTGACCAACTAACGTATATTGGCAACCTAAATCTTTAATTAATTGCGCATCAACTTCACCAGTAAATGCACCCGGTTCATTTTCAGAAACCGTTTGTGCCCCAGTTGTTACACCTGTTGCTGTTAGCATAGGTAACAATGGGTAAGGTGGAAATACCACAACGTCTATCTGATCTGATTTTACGTTGTTGATAGCGTCAGATAATTGCTGTACTAACTCTTTCGAGCCGTTCATTTTCCAATTGCCTGCGACCATTGGCTTGCGTGTTGCCATTTTTCCACTCCACATTAGAAAGCGGGCGAGATAGTAACTCGACTCGCCCAAAGTTACAAGAGGTTATTGTTCTTAATCAGTTTGTTTGCTCATAGATTCGACAACTGCAGCAATTTTTTGTGCACTATCAAGGACTATTTTCTCTTCTTCGGCTTCTACCATCACGCGAACAACCGGCTCAGTGCCAGATTTACGTAATAACACACGGCCTTTACCAGCAAGTTGTTTTTCAACATCAGCAACCGCAGCAATAACCTCTGGTGCAAGTGTTGGATCTGTGCCCGCTTTATAGCGCACATTAATCATCTTCATCGGGTATTTAACAAACCCTGCGCCAAGATCTTTTAGCGTACGATTTTGCGCCACCATAGCAGCCAAAACTTGTAGGCTTGAAATGATGCCATCACCGGTGCTGATCAAATCCAGATTCAATACATGCCCTGAGCTTTCACCGCCGATTTTCCAGCCTTTTTCTTGTAGTAATTCCATTACATAACGGTCACCCACTTTACTGCGAGCAAACTCAATACCTTTCGCTTTAAGCGCGTTTTCAAGACCCATATTAGACATTACCGTGCCAACAACACCGCCGCCTAACATGTCATCATTGGCAGCTTGGCAGGCAATAATGTAAACAATATCATCACCATCAAATACACGGCCATTGTGATCAACCATCATTACACGGTCGCCATCACCATCATAGGCAATGCCAACATCAGCATTATGTTCTAATACTTTGCGTTTTAATGCATCAACATGGGTAGCACCGCATTCTAGGTTGATGTTTACACCATTTGGCTCGCAAGCATGGCTGATTATCTGCGCGCCTAATTCTCGCATTACTGATGGTGCGATATGATAAGTTGCACCATTGGCACAATCTAATACAATCTTTAAACCTTCTAACGACAGGCCTTGTGGGAATTGGCTTTTACAAAACTCAATATAACGGCCATCAGCGCTTTCTAAACGGCGGGCTTTACCTAGCTTATCAGATGCTACACAGGTCATTGGTTCATCAAGCATTGCTTCAATTTGTAGCTCTACTTCATCAGCTAACTTCAAACCTCGGCCACAAAAAAACTTAATGCCGTTGTCATGATATGGGTTATGAGATGCACTGATCACAATTCCAGCTTCAGCACGAAATGTTTGCGTTAAATACGCAACGGCTGGCGTCGGCATCGGGCCAAGTAACACCACATCGATACCTGCGGCGATCAAACCTGCTTCAAGTGATGTCTCTAACATATAACCAGAAATGCGAGTATCTTTACCAATAATGACTTTCTTAGTGCCATTTTTTGATAGTACCTTGCCTGCAGCCCAACCTAATTTAAGTGCAAATTCTGGTGTAATTGGGTATTCACCCACCATGCCACGTACACCATCGGTGCCAAAATACTTTCTTTCTTTCATTTTTAAATTCCTTGTTCGCAAGCTTGCCACACGCCAAGCACATCTGCGGTTTCTTTTACATCATGTACACGAATAATTTTTGCGCCATTTTGCGCTGCAATTAATGCCCCTGCTAAACTGCCAGCAAGGCGCTCGTTTGTTTGTCTATTTAATAAGTTGCCAATCATTGATTTGCGCGATAGTCCTGCTAAAACAGGTAAACCAAAGTGGTTAAATTCATTAAACCGCGCCAGTAATTGGTAGTTGTGACTGAGGGTTTTACCAAAGCCAAACCCGGGGTCTAAAATAAGTTGCTGGCGCTGAATACCCGCTGTTTTACAGGCATTGATCCGCTGTACAAAAAAATCATTTATATCACTGAATAAATCATCGTAATGTGGAGAGTTTTGCATACTTCGAGGTTGGCCTTGCATGTGCATTAAACACACCGCAACGTCTGGATACTGAGCAACTGTTACCAGTGCGTTTGGCTCTTGTAAAGCACGCACATCATTAACAATATCAGCACCAGCTAGAATAGCTTGACGCATTACTTCACTTTTACTGGTATCAATCGAAATGATGCAATCATTAACGGCGCTATCACTGTGAGCACGAATTGCCTCGATTGCGGGTATTACTCTGGCTAATTCATCCTCAAGGCTAACATCAGGCGCACCAGGACGTGTTGATTCGCCACCAATATCTAATATGGTAGCACCATCTGCGAGTAACTTTTGAGCTTGTATGACAGCGCTGTCTGTTTGATAGTAGCGCCCGCCATCTGAAAAAGAGTCAGGAGTGACATTCAAGATCCCCATTATAACTGGGGTGTCGAGGTGTAAACTGCGACCTCTAGGTAACTTAACTGTGGTCATCTATCACCTTCAATACATCCATTGCATTGATATATATACTTTATTTAACCAGTTACAAAAAAGCCCCGACAATCGGGGCTTTTCGTTTAGCTATTTTAACTGTTATTCAGCTTTATCATCAAGATTTGTTTCATCTTTTTGAGCAGGCTTGTCGTCTTTTTCAGCAACTGGCTCTGCTTTGCTCTCTTCAACTGCTGGTTTTTTATCAGCAGTATCACGGCGGTCATGCGCATCACGTGGTTCACGTACAGGCTGACGTGCCATTAGATCATCAATTTGCTTAGCATCAATCGTTTCATATTTCATTAATGCATCTTTCATTGAATGCAGAATATCAATATGATCTTTCAAGATTTGCTCAGCGCGTTGATAGTTGCGATCTGAGAACAAACGAACTTCAGCATCAATTACTTTTGCCGTTTCATCCGACATGCTCATGGCACGACCACCGCCGCCACCCATGTACATCTCATTTTGATCTTCAGCGTATAGTAATGGCCCTAATTTTTCACTTAGGCCCCACTGTGTAACCATTTTACGCGCAATGTCAGTAGCACGTTCAATATCGTTACTAGCACCAGTAGTTACTTTATCTTCACCATAAATCAGCGCTTCAGCAATTCGGCCACCATATAAGCTTGAAATCATTGATTCCAATAGCTCTTTAGAGTGACTAACACGGTCTTGCTCTGGTAAATACATCGTTACACCAAGGGCACGGCCACGTGGAATAATCGATACTTTATAAACAGGATCGTGCTCTGGTACTATGCGGCCAACAATTGCATGTCCGGCTTCATGATACGCAGTCATTTCTTTTTCTTTCTCGCTCATCACCATGGTCTTGCGCTCTGCGCCCATCATGATTTTATCTTTAGCAGCATCAAATTCAGCCATGCTAACAACACGTTTATTACCACGTGCAGCATATAGAGCCGCTTCATTGACTAAGTTTGCAAGATCAGCACCAGAAAATCCCGGTGTACCACGCGCAATAACAGAAGCTTCTACGTTATCGCCTAATGGCACTTTTCGCATATGTACTTTAAGGATCTGTTCACGGCCACGGATATCAGGTAAGCCAACCACTACTTGGCGGTCAAAACGACCAGGACGAAGTAATGCTGGATCAAGTACATCTGGGCGGTTAGTCGCGGCAATAACGATAATACCTTCATTGCCTTCAAAGCCATCCATCTCTACTAGCATTTGGTTAAGTGTTTGCTCACGCTCATCGTGACCACCACCCATACCTGCGCCACGTTTACGGCCTACGGCATCAATTTCATCGATAAAGATGATACATGGCGCTGCTTTTTTCGCTTGCTCAAACATATCACGAACACGCGAAGCACCCACACCAACAAACATCTCAACAAAGTCTGAACCTGAAATCGTAAAGAATGGTACTTTCGCTTCACCAGCAACGGCCTTAGCAAGCAAGGTTTTACCCGTACCTGGAGGACCAACCATTAATACGCCTTTAGGAATACTACCGCCAAGTTTTTGGAATTTAGATGGATCACGTAAGAAATCAACAAGCTCTGTTAGATCGTCTTTAGCTTCATCACAACCGGCAACATCTGCGAAGGTGGTTTTAATTTGGTCTTCACTCATTAAGCGTGCTTTACTCTTGCCAAACGACATAGCACCTTTGCCACCGCCGCCTTGCATTTGACGCATGAAGAAAATCCATACCCCAATTAGTAATAACATTGGGAACCATGAAATTAAGATGCTCGCTAAGAATGATTGCTCTTCTGGCTTCACACCTTTTACATTCACATCACTTTTTAATAAGTCATTAAGAATGTCTTTATCATAAATAGGCATGATCGTTTGAAAGCGATCGCCATTGGTTTTAGTGCCAGTAATTGTGCCACTGGTACTTTCGATTGCCACTTCTTGTATAGCGCCACTTCGGGCATCTTTTACAAATTGACTGTAACTAGTTTGACGGTCTGTTTGATCGCCACCATTAAAGCTCTGAAATACTGACATTAGCACAACTGCAATGACCAGCCAGAGTATTAGATTTTTCGCCATATCGCTCAAGGGGTTAACCTCTTGTATCCAATTAATTTAAATTCAACTAAACGCCTGACAACTGTACTACAGTTTGTAGCCTGTCGCTACTATATATACTTCACGTGATCGCGCACGTGAGGCGTCGGGTTTACGGATTTTTACAGTTTTAAAGCTATCACGCACTGTTTTTAAGAATTCATCAAAGCCTTCACCTTGGAATACTTTAACAACAAATGCACCATTTTTCTTTAAAACTTGGCTACACATATCTAATGCTAATTCCACTAAATACATGCTTCCAGCTTGGTCAACGGAGCTATTACCACTCATGTTTGGTGCCATATCAGAGAGCACCACATCAACATTTTTACCATTAATGCGATTTAATAACGCATCTAAAACAGCTTCTTCTCGGAAATCTCCTTGCAAAAAATCAACGCCGGCCAATGAATCCATAGGTAATATATCACAAGCGATCACCTGCCCTTTATCGCCTACTTTTTCTGCTAAATACTGTGACCAGCTTCCCGGCGCAGCTCCCAAATCAACAACAGTCATGGCTGGGCGTAGTAATTTATCTTTATTTTGGATCTCGTCGAGTTTAAAAATCGCACGAGAGCGCCAACCTTTCTTTTGTGCCTCGTGAACATAAGGATCATCAAAATGTTCCTTCAACCATCGCTGTGAACTGGCCGAAAGTTTCTTATTCGTCATAAATTAACACGCAACTAATTAGTAATATTCTCTAGATGGCGTTAGAATACCCTTAATTCAAGCCATATTCAGCAAAATTTGTAACAACATGAAATTATCGAACAAACAAAAGCAGTTTTTAAAAGGTCAAGCACACTCTCTAAAACCAGTTGTACTTCTTGGTTCTAACGGTTTAACTGAAGGTGTATTAGTTGAAATTCAAAGCGCTCTAGAAATCCACGAACTTATTAAAGTAAAAGTACCTACTGATGATCGTGAGACTAAAGCACTGATTTTTGAAGCTATTATTCGTGAAACCGGTGCTGAGAAATTACAGTCAATCGGCCACACCCTTGTGCTTTATCGCCAAAGCGAAGAAAAGAAGATCCAATTACCACGTAATTAATTTTCTATTCCGCTATAAAAAAACCAGCAATTGCTGGTTTTTTTATATCTGCGACGCAACTGCAATAAATTGTAAATAAATATATTACATTGCTCAAAAATTCATCTTCATATCACTCAACTGATAACCTTGCGCTTCGCTTTGTAAGATAAAATAGCGGTTAAATTCAGTTTCAGGCATCTTTTCAACATCTATTTGCGCTATTAATTTTGCCAATTCTGGCGTGGTATTACTATGGCCTACAATCACCACTACGCCATCTTGCGCTAAAACAGTGTGTTTAAATGCGGCTAAGTCACGAGGGTCGTAGCTTTGAATTGTAATATTAAAATGTTCAGCAATAGGAGTTGCGGTCTCGATAGTGCGATTATAGTCCGTACTAAAAACTGCTGTTGGCTGGACTTTACTAAGCAGACTCACTAACTGCTGCGCCCGTTGCTTGCCGGCATCCGTAAGATGGGGATCGTTGCCTGTTAATTTTTCACTATGGCGAAACAAAAAAATACTTTGCGGTGCTGCTGTTAAATTCGCAGTAAACAGTAATATTAAGCTCGCTAAGATATAGTTCATTTGTCTTCCTCTTTATACATTGCTAGTTGTTGTGAGCGTTTGAATAGCAACACACGATCAATAAACTCTGTCGTTAATTCATTAATGATACCGGTTTCGGCGTTAAGGATCAGACTGAAACCTATGTTTAAGTGCGGTATTACTACAAGGTCACTGCGATATCCTTGCACCCAGCCGCTATGATAGTAAATGGTTTCATTATCATATTCGTAAACCCGCCAGCCTAAGCCATAATAGGCCTCGCTAAGGTGCTTTTTCCACACTCGACGCCGTAACTCTTTTTTTGTATGCGTATAAGGACGAGTTTGACTGGCTAACACTGCACTGGATAATACCGTTGGGTAATATCCTAACTGCGCTTTTAACCAAATAGCCATATCACTGGCACTAGCATTAACGCCGGCTGCGGGAAGTACCTTGTAATAATTTTTTTTCAATTTTGCGGTATGCCAGCGTTTGCGCCCTCTTACATGGGGATGAGCATAATTATCATCTGTTACCATCGCTGTATAACCCAGGCTTGCATCATTCATATTTAATGGTGAAAATATAAATTCACTCATCCACCGAGAGTAATCCAATTTAGTACTGCTTTTGATCACTTCAGCAATTAAGCTAAACATCACATTTTGATAGCCATAGCACTGCCCTGGCTGGCAAATAGGTTCCACACTCAACAACTTTTGCACTATATCAGGGTAACTCATTCTTGATTCAATCAAGTTATCATACGCATTAGGTACTAAACCGCTGGAGTGACTGAGTAAGTGAAAAACTTTTAAATTATTTTTGTAATCCGTATTGGCGAAGGCTGGAATAAATTTACTGACAGGGTCGTCTAAAGAAAACTTCCCCTCATTGGCTAACTTTGCACTGAGTGAGCCTGCAAACGTTTTAGATACCGATGCTAAGCGAAACCGAGTATGGGCATTGACTGCTAAGCCCTTATTTAGCTTTGTTACCCCAAACCCTTGTATATGCGTATCATCAGGGCCATTAACTATCGACAACGCAGCCCCTGGGATCCCTTTGCTTTTTAATTTATGTTCGAGATGTTGTGTGTAATCATTAACAAATTCTTGCCACTGTTGCTCGCTGGCATGAACCTGCGATTGAAATAACACTAACGTGATAACGAAAAAAAAGGAGTTGATTAACGACACAAAGGACTTCATTTTTTATTATTTTTATCTAGATTAAGACATTCTTAGCTTTATAATACCATGAAGTTTTATTAAGACTAACGTACAATATTCCGATTATCGAGCTTTCAAAGGGTTTAACAGTGTTTATACGTTATTTATCAATAGTTTTTTTCACTTTCATTACAACAGCTTGTGTGACTGCGCCGCCACCTGCTGCGCCTTTAGAAATGCCACTCAAGCCGCAATTAAAAAGCCAAAGCTATCAAGTAGCCTATGAAACCGAACATGCTTCACCGAAAGTAAAATCAGTACAATTACCAGCGCATAAAATTACTCGTAACCAAACTGTGCAAGTTATTGCCGATAAAGCAAGTGTCACGGATACCCTATTTAAACAAATAACTGATGCATTAACGACTATGAACTTACGTGTCGTTGATCAAGGTAATAGTGATTATACCCTAGCTATACACCAGCTAGAGCTCAACTTTATTGAAGATACCGAATATCAGATACAACCACCAAATAAAGCGTATCCTTTATTTGCGCAAATAACACAACTGTATCCGATCCAACAATGCTCAACCATCAATGCAGAGGTTAGCATGCGCCTGATCCATCGTGCATCGGGTGATGTAGTGTGGTTTGGAAAATCCTCAATCGACAGTGCGAGCTTCCATCGCGAACCACTTATTTACAGCTTCAGTGATGAACAAGTGATCAGTAATGAACTTGAAGTAGCCACTTTTATCCATCAACAAAATACTGATCAAGCACGTCTTGCCCGCGCCAATCAGGAGATCAGTATACCAAGCTATAAAACCATTTCAAAAATGACCAGCTTAACTAAACTTCAAGGACCGTGTAATCGCACTGAAGTGAGTGCTCTAACACCAATGATGCACTATTATCTAAGTAGTATTTTGATCGATAAAATAAAAGTACACTAAGTCAATGTCCACAGAATGACTACTGGCTACAATTTTTTACAGATCAAAGGAACTCTTTGACAATATAATACACTTAACAACTGCTTAATTTATTTGGATCATGGATGCAACGTAAACAACACACTCTACAGAAACTACTGTTATTACTGATCAGTGTGAGTTTATGGAGCACCTCTAGCAATGCCAGTAATCGCTATTATGCTGATAACACCTTAGAGCCAACCTCAGGCTTTGCTTGGGATTGGAGCGCGGGTGCGGGCTATTATGTTGAAGATTCTTATCTAGTTGGAATGGATTCTTACAGTGACGGTCTAGAACTTGATATTAACCTTGCTGTTTCTTACGAACGCTTTTATTTAGATATTGATCACAGCCAACTCAGTGGCGGCATCATTATTGGTTATAGCATCATCAATAAGTATAATTGGGATCTTGATATTCTTGGTACCAATATGCAAGCTGGGTTTGATGAAACAGGACTCGACTTTTATAGCAGTGGGGTGGTGCCTGAACTTAAAGGTATACGAACCAGAAAAAGTGACTTTGATACCGGCTTACGCCTTACCCGTCGCTTTGAAAACTCACAGATTTCCTTTGAATACTTACATGATATTTCTAATGCTCATAATGGTTGGGTCGTAAATAGCTTTTTTAGCCATATTTTACCGTGGCAAAACTGGGAGTTTCGCACCGGTGTTGGCATTAGCGCTTACTCAGCAGATTTCAGCAATTACTATTTTGGCATAACATCAGAAGAGGCCACCGCTACTCGTGCTGTCTATCAAACAGACGGCGCCATGAGTATGATTTTTGAATTCCACGCCGAGTACCCACTTAATCGACACTGGGTATTTTTAGGTGGCTGGCTGTCAACCTGGTTTTCAAGTGAAATTTCCAACAGTCCCATTGTATCTCAGGGTTATCAGCATAAAGCCATGGTAGGCGTGCGCTATGTATTTTAAAACCACAGTAATTTTATTACTGTTACTAAACGCAAAACAAATACTAGCCAATGGTGAAGAACCGCATGACAGTAGTTTAATTGCGTTGCCCGACACCTGTGTTGCACTGCGTGAAGGACGCAGTTGCTATGCTGATATAGAGCTAAGCTGGCAACAAACTAGCATCGGTAATTACTGTTTACGTGATGCAACATCGAAGCATATTATGCAATGCTGGCTTAGACAAAATAGCGGAAAGTTAAATTATGCTTTTGATTCTGTTGAAAGCATTTCATTTGAGTTAATAAACAGCGATACCGGTAAGATCATTGCATCAACACAAGTACAGTTGCAATGGGTGTATCAAAATCGCCAAAAGAAACGCCGCTGGCGGCTTTTTTAAAACGAGATAAAACATGGATAATTACGGCACAATATTACTTGTTGAAGATGACGGCTCTTTAGCCCAGTGGGTGGCGGAGTATTTAACTGAGCAAGGCTACACAACTCATATTTGTGAGCGAGGCGACCAAGTTGTCAGTCATGTAAAAGAGCTCAAGCCTGACTTAATTTTACTCGATATTATGCTCCCCGGCCAAGACGGTATTAGTGTCTGTCGTGAACTACGTCAATTTTACCAAAGCCCTATTATTATGCTAACCGCTCGAGACGAAGAAATGGACGAAGTGATTGGTCTTGAAGTCGGTGCCAGTGATTACATAATGAAACCGGTCAGGCCGCGTGCATTGCTTGCGCGGATCAAAGCGGCACTGCGCGCCAATAACGACAATTCGGAGTCGCAAACGGATGATACCATTATTCAAGTTGGCTCTTTAAAAATTGATACACAATCTCGCAACGTTTTTATTAATAATATTGATCAAGGAGTTTCCAGCGCCGAGTACTTATTACTGCATTATTTAGCCTGTAACGCCGGGCAAGTTGTGTCGCGAGATGCTGTATTCAAAGCAACCAAGGGTCGTGAATACGATGGCCTTGATCGTAGTGTCGATGTGCTTATTTCTGCACTGCGCAAAAAGTTTAATGATGATCCGCAGCAACCTGAAAAAATTAAAACAATTTGGGGGCGAGGCTATTTACTCGTCGCAAGCGCTTGGTGATCGCCGCTAAGGTATACTGGCAAATGCTATGAAAAAGTTTTATCTCTCCTTATTAGCCAGTGCCCTGCTCTCGATCGTAATATTAGGTTGGTTAATTGATGCTTTTAGTCAGCAAACTCATACCTCGCAGGATGAGTTTGGCTTTCAAAGTAAACTTTTAATGGGCTTCAGCCAGCAAATTGCCAGCCAACCCTTCATGCAAAGAGCAGACTACACCGCCTTACTTGCACAACAGTTTTCGTTGGGATTAAGTTATCGAGCCACGCAATCTTTAGCGCTGCCACCATCACTGCTAGAAGAGATCAATGCTGAAGGCGGACTGATTTTAGAAGATCAAGAAGGGTATTACCTACTCTACAGTAATGATTTGCTTGCGCCTTTTCATCTTAAATTACGTTTGGAAAAATCCCACGAACAAGATCAACAAAATGATATGTTACTTACCTTAATGTTTTACGCTGGGTTATGTGTGTTTATGGGGTTTATTATTGCACCATTAGCTAAACGACTAGGCGTGGTTAATGACGCAGCTAAAAAGTTTGCCAGTGGCGACTTACATGCTCGCATTCGGGTATCCCATTTCACTTACATTAAAGATGTTGAGCTTACTTTTAACCGCATGGCAAGCCAGATCGAAAAATTACTCGATGAAAATAAACTGATGGCCTCGAGTTTATCTCATGATATACGCACCCCCATTGCCTGCCTACGATTTGGCTTAGATGCGGCACTAGATAGTCATAACGAAGAAAAAATAAAACATTATTTAAATCGTATGGAAGCTGATTTAGACCAAATGGAATCAATGTTGAAAAGTTATTTAGCATTTGCCACGCTTGAGCAAAAAGCCAACCAACTGACCTACTCACACACTGAGTTAAACAGCTACCTAAGCACCCTAATACAGCAACTAGAGCCTAAGTTAGTACAGCAACAACTTGATTTACAGCTTATCTGTCATGATAATTCTCATATTTATGCAGATTTACATTGGTTAGCTCGCGCAATCACTAATCTGCTTAGCAATGCCTGTGACTTTGCCAAACAAAAAATTATTCTCACGGCATCGATTAAAGAGCAAACACTTATTATTACCGTTGAGGATGATGGCCCAGGTATCGAAGAGCAAAATTGGCACAAAGTTTTTAGCCCTTTTTTTCAAGAACAGAGTCATCGCAATCGGGCCGATCAAAGTTATGGCCTAGGACTTGCCATTGTTGCTAAAGTAGCTGATTGGCATCATGGCAGTGTAAGCGTAAATCGTAGTAAACACCTAACGGGGGCATGCCTTACCCTTAAAATACATAACCCGGAACAGTTGTAACTTTTATGTTACAGTTTACAGCATCATAAACCACCTCATTATGATTAGATAACAATAACTTAAACAAACAATGTTAACAGCATTGGCATTCTAAATTTTGTAAATACAGTCATGCGTTAATTCTGCACGGCTGCAGCTAAAAATAAGGGCTTTTTATTTTTTAACATTTACAGTAGATTGTCAGCGCCGTCACTATATAGAGAAGAAAAAATAATTATGAGCGCAGTCAGAGGGGAGTTTAGCTCCCGTTTTGGATTCATTATGGCCGCAGCAGGATCTGCAGTTGGTCTTGGTAATATTTGGGGTTTCCCTACACAAACAGCTAGCAATGGAGGCGCAGCCTTTTTAATTGCTTACCTTGTATTGGCATTTTGTTTGGCTTACCCAGCACTGATGGCAGAACTAACGATTGGGCGCCATGGTCAAGCCAATGCGGTTAGTTCATTGCGGAAAATTTCAAATAACCCGTTCCAAAAACGCTTTGCGTTTGTGGTCGGTTTTGGCGGTATCATATGTGCCGGACTGATCCTCAGCTTTTATGCCATTGTCGCCGGTTGGATGATCAGTGCCACTCTAGAGCCCATTGCGACTTTAGTGGGTAGTGAGAGCTCTTCAACTTGGTTAAGTGAACAGTCACTCTCTAGAAACCTTATATTTACAGCTGGGTTTATTATTCTTACTGTCGCAATCATTAGCCGCGGAGTAGAAAACGGCATTGAAAAGTGGTCGAAACGCTTAATGCCCGCACTGCTGACTATTTTATTTGCACTGATTGTTTATGTGCTGATGCAAGAAGGTGCTATGACAGGCCTTAAAGCCTATTTAGTACCTGATTTTAGCTCTATTTTAGACCCTGAATTACTTGTTAGTGCACTAGGGCAAGCTTTCTTTTCATTGTCATTGGGCACCAGTGTGATGATCATTTATGGCTCCTACATTAGTAAAAAAGAAAATTTAGTCTCACTTGGCGCCTACGTTACCCTTATTGATGTGTTTATTGCTTTTGTTGCTGGGTTACTAATTATCCCTGCGATGTACGTTGCGCAGGCACAAGGGGTGGAAATATTCTCAGCTACTGGAGAGTTGCTTTCTGAAGACACTTTAGTATTTCAAGTATTACCCGCTCTTTTTGATGGCATGGGCACCATTGGTTTATTCGTTGGCTTTGCCTTTTTTGCATTGATGAGTATAGCTGCACTGACATCGTCTATTTCAATGCTTGAAGCACCGGTTTCGTATGCGGTAGAGCGCTTTGATCTTGGCCGTGTAAAAGCCACTTGGTTAATAGGAACGATTATAGCATTGGTGAGCTTTACGATAGTCCTGAACTTTAATGCGCTGTTTGGTTTAGTTATTGCGCTCACAACTAAATTTGGTCAGCCTATTCTTGGTTTAATGTGTTGCTTGTTTGTCGGCTGGATTTGGTATCGCAACTCACTAT
Source organism: Pseudoalteromonas sp. SG41-1 (assembly GCF_014164575.1). Classification (NCBI taxonomy): domain Bacteria; kingdom Pseudomonadati; phylum Pseudomonadota; class Gammaproteobacteria; order Alteromonadales; family Pseudoalteromonadaceae; genus Pseudoalteromonas; species Pseudoalteromonas sp. SG41-1. The sequence continues at coordinate 137,446 of NZ_JACJFL010000005.1, read as the reverse complement.
TAAACGAAATACAACAAGGCTGCCCAGAAGTTGCTACCAGCCTATTTTGGAAAATATGGCCATGGTATATTAAATTCATTTGCCCAATTGCAATTGGTTTAGTGTTTGTCAGCTCGCTATTAGGCTAACTCAAAAAACCGCTCTTTACACGGAGCGGTTTTTTAAAATCATATCTTGATGTGCAATACCATCTTCTAAATAAGGCTCGCCAATACACTGAAAACCCAGCGACTGATAAAACGCGAGTAAATAGGTTTGCGCGCCAATGTATATATCCTTGTTCGGCCAATGCGTAAAGCAACACTGGATCGCCTCTTTAACCAATAACACTGCCAACCCCTTACCCCGTTGTGATTTTTCAACCAGCACGCGACCAATAGCGCTGTACTGCTCATTTTTCTCATAACAACGTGCGTATGCAGCTAATTGTTCAGCCTCGAGCCAATAGAGATGCTGAGTTGTTGCAGTGCAATCGATATCGTCTAATTCAGGGTATGGGCATTGCTGCTCAACTACAAATACATCGACCCGCGTGCGCATGATAGTAAACAGTACCTGCGCAGACAGTTGAGAAAATGGTTTTGTTGTTAATCGCATAAAAACTCCTAACATAAAAAAAGCCCAGTCAATACTGGGCTACTTATTACGCTTAGCTAACTAACCGAGCTCTGAATAGCTAGGCAAGCAAACGTTCTAATTGATCACATAAATGCGAAAGATTAACGTGATCATGTTCAATCGTCAGGTCAACATAGCCATCACCACGAAAACCACGGTCAAGCTCAATTAAAACATGAGTTTTATGAGCTTCAGGCACAAACGATAGTTCAATCTCTTGAATACCGAACAAGCTACGGCTATTTGGTTTATATTCCAGCTCTTGATAACAACCAGAGACAGAGTTAAACGTACTAGCACGTAAGAAGCCCTTTTCAACATCCGCTTTTACCAAGCTAAAACCCAGTTTATCCATCGCTTGCATAAAAGTAGTTACGGCATCATTTGGATAAATATGAAGATGATCTTTATCCGTAGGATCAAGTGCTAAATCAATATCTAAACCTGTTTCAAGCCACACATGTGATTGGTTATAACCGGCGTTGATTTCGGTGATCGGTGTTTCTGAATGTAAGCGCGCTTCAAACGGAATGTGTTTTTGTTGACCAGGTTCAATTGTACCAATATCGGTTATACGCCACTTATCAATAATATGATTGGTAAAATAAGCACCGTCTTCACCTTCCACTTTTACGCGCGTCATTAATGCTAAATCAAGACCTGTTATTGCTTGGCTAACATCCCCTGCGGTGATCACTATTTGGGCATTAAATAATTGCCCAGGTTGTAAATGCTCAGTTTCAAGCACGGTATCTACTGTTGCTGCACCAATACCGACTGATGCAAGAATTTTTTTAAACATCTATTTCTCCTTAAGCTTAATTCACCTAAACCTGAATCACGCTTAAATTCCTTTGTTACTGCATCTTAACCATATTTAAAAGCTGCTGTCAGTGAAAAAATAACTATTTTTTGAGTTTTTAGCAGAATAATTAACTAAACGAGTGTTTTTCATACACAGGTATATCTCTATGCGCGCAATTTATATGCATAATATACACGAATGATTTTCAAAAATGCTGATATTTCGCTACACTAGGTAACCAAATGAAGTGATATTAAGAATTATGGAACTATTATATTTTGCTGTCGCATTTGTGTGTGGCTTTGCCGTGTACCAACTTAAACTTCCTCCGCTAATCGGTTTTTTGATTGCTGGCTTTGTACTGAACTTATCTGGCTTTAAAACCACTGAGCTACTTAATACGATTGCTAATTTAGGGATCACGTTATTACTATTTAGTATTGGTCTGAAACTAAAAGTTAGCCATCTTATTAAGCCACAAGTTTGGGCCCCTGCCTCTTTACATATTATTATTAGTAGCGCTATTTTTTGCAGTTTGATGCTGTTCTTAGGCGCACTTTCGTTGCCATTATTTGCAGACCTAAGTTGGCAAAGTGCGTTGCTTGTTGGTTTTGCTTTTAGCTTTTCTAGCACAGTTTTTGCTGTAAAAGTACTTGAAGAACGTGGCGAAATGGCCAGCCTTCACGGCAAAATAGCCATTGGTATTTTGGTTATGCAAGATATCTTTGCAGTGATATTTTTAGCCATCAGCACAGGTAAAATCCCCAACGGTTGGGCTTTTGCGCTATTAGTTGCCTTGCCATTATTACGCCCAGTCATGTTTTGGGTGTTAAATCGTTCTAAACATGGTGAACTATTACCTTTGTTTGGCTTTTTCTTTGCACTTGTCGTTGGCTATCATGCATTTGAATTTGCAGGCTTGAAAGGTGATTTAGGCGCGTTGATCATCGGTATGATCTTTGCTCCTCATAAAAAAGCCAGTGAGCTTGCAAAATCACTACTTAATTTAAAAGAAATTTTATTAGTTGGGTTTTTCTTAACAATTGGTTTAGGTGCTGATCTGACGCTCAACTCATTACTTATAGCGCTTATTATTGTATTGGTGCTACCAGTCAAAGTTGCCCTGTATTATATACTAACGAATGCCTTTAAGTTACGCGCTCGTACCTCCTTATTGAGTGCATTTACCTTAGCTAACTACAGCGAGTTTGGCTTGATAGTCTGTATGGTTGCTGCCAGTAGCGGGTTAATCACATCTGAGTGGTTGGCTGTTATGGCTATTGCAGTATCAATGACCTTTATCATTGCATCCCCACTAAATAAACGTTCAAACGAAATTTATGTAAAAATCGAAGCTTGGCTCATACGTTTTGAAAGCCCTACTCGCTTAGCAGAAGAACTTCCTGTGAACTTAAATGACACCAAGATTGTTATTTTTGGTATGGGTCGTATTGGCACCGGTGCATATGAAACAATTAACATCACCCATCCTGGCGTTGTAGCTGGAGTAGACATCAAGCCAGAAGTGGTCGAGAAGCATGTTTCACGAGGCCGTAAGGCGCTCTTGGCAGATGCAACCGATCCAGACTTTTGGCAACGGGTAAATCACTCCCATGTAGAGATGATCATGCTCGCGATGCCGAAACATATGCAAAACATTTTTGCTTTGGAGCAATTGCGTGCTTCGGGTTACCAAGGTCAAGTTACTGCCATTGCTAACTATCCAGATCAGCAAAAAGAACTTGAAGATATGGGCGTTGACTCTACTTATAACTTCTATTTAGAGGCCGGTAGTGGCTTCGCTGAGCATGTAAAACAAAAATTATTTCCATAATATAAATAAAGTTCTCAGCACCACAAAAGGTACTGAGAACTATTTTCATTTAATTTTCATATCCTTATATATAACCGCCTGAAACAACGTCGCAAAAGTCCCCAAATAAGAGTCAAGCGCATTTACAAAGCTTTACATCCAGATTGGCATTTACCCATGAAAAAAGAGTAAACTGCATTTGTTGAGTAATACGTAAGTATCTATTTTTAGCACAAAAAAAGCCTTCTCGTGTTTTTGAATACGTATTTATCGGCATTTTGTCTTTTGCTATTAAATAAGGTTTTTAGATGAAGAATAAGTTTGCTACACAGTTTCAGACAGTGGCGGATGATGTAAATAACCCAAAACTGGTTGAGCTTCAAAATCGTCTTGATGAAATACAAAAAAATGGAATGACAGCGTTAACAATGCGCGCAGTGCTATTTCAAAAAATGCTCGATATATATCAAGTGCCGGAAAATCATTTCTTGCGTGATAGCGAAACACCAAGCCGCATCGATGATCCGTCAATTATAAACAAACTTAAACAACTTGGATTTACCAAAAAGCATCAATATCAGATCCATTAGTAAATTATGAGGGCCTACTCCCCTCATTAAATAGGCTGTTTCTTGCCCGTCACAGCCTATTTTCTCACCCTCTTTTGTAATACACTTCACGCATAATCTAGCAAATTAAGTTAATCATGGATCCAGAGCTTTTAAAAACAGCGATCAATACAAAAATGCCGTTTGGTAAATACGCAGGCCGCCCTTTGCTGCTATTACCAGAACCATACTTGGTCTGGTTTAAGCAGCAAGGATTTCCTCACGGCACACTCGGTGCTCAATTAGCAATGATGTATGAAGTTAAACTCAATGGCTTGGAGCAGATGCTCATGCCGCTTTTAAAAACACATAAATAAATTAAAAGTAATAAATAATGGAACTTACTTAGCAAAGTGAAGTCTACTCTTTTGCTACTTGTTGATTTTGGTTTTAACCACAGAAAAGCGCCTATTAGGCGCTTTTTTTTTGAGTATCAATTTAGCCACAGATATAGCAATAGAAAAGGAGTTACTTACCCTGAACTCTGGTTACTTAGGCAAATAGATTGTAAATTTGGCGCCACCTAATTCTGAATTCGATATCGAACAGCTGCCTTGGTGCCAAGACACTATTTTTGCCACAATGGCTAAACCAAGCCCAAAGCCTCCAGTCTTTTTATCTCGACTTTTATCAAGTCGGGCAAAAGGTTTAAACACTGCATCCCATTGTGATTGTTCAATGCCAGGGCCATCGTCTTCGACCGATAAAATTAACTGCCCAGTATTTTCAACTAAGCTAATTCGCACTTCGTGACGAGCATATTTCAACGCATTGCCTACTAAGTTTTGGATACTGCGGGCGATAAAGTGACTGTCACAAGTGTAACGGCATAAAGCTGGTAATTGCATATTGAGTTTTATTTGCGTAGCAAAATCAAGTTTAGTGACAACACTTTCTACTAGCTGCACTAAGTTACATGTTTGCACCGTAAGATTAGGTTGTTGGCTATCAAGGCGAGCATAATCAAGCATTTCTTTAACTAACGACTCTAACTCCACAATATCTAATTGCATGTTATCGATATATTCAAAGGCTTTTTCGTCAGCTACTTTATCCTCAAGCATTGCCAACGCAAATTTTAAACGTGCCAGTGGCGTTCTAAACTCATGCGATACCGACGATGTAAGTTCTTGTTGAGCGGTTAATAAATGCTGAATACGCTGCTGCATAGCACTTAAGGTGTCGGTAATTGGTAAAAAGAATGATTTCGAGGTGGCGCTCAGCTCAAAGTCTTGTGATCCACCAACGGCTTCACAGGCCAGTCGCAACTTAGCAAAATCACGCCACAGTAAAAAACTCCATAAGCCAACAGGGATCCCAACGACACACAATAATAATAGATAAGGCCAAACGGATGAGAATACTGGCGCAGAAACGGTAATTGGACCCACTTGCAATAATTGCTCATTATCAACAACGATATACCAGATAGCTCGCTGTTGTTGATCAAATAGATAAATATAATTATGTAGGTTAAGTTCTTGTTGTTGTTGTGCGGGCAACATTAGGTCTTGTTTTTGTACTATTTCACTTTGAAAGCGAGTGGCTATTTTTGTAAGCCCTTGCGGGGTTTGCGCTAATAGCCATAGGGATTGACCAAACTCATCATCGAGCGCAATTTGTTGTTGACTGTCTTCATAGGGCCAAAGTTGTTCAATTACCCCACTGACTAAAAACAGGGAAACTATAATATACACATATAAACTTGCAAATAGCTTCCCCATTAATAGTTACATACCCCATGCATCGGAGACAAATAAGTAGCCTTGTCCCCAAACGGTTTTAATACGGTATGGTTTATCGCTGTTATCACCTAATTTTTTACGGATCCGAGATACACGTACATCTACGGTGCGGTCTAATCCATCATATTGGCGACCAATCATGTGTTGATGAACATGTTCACGACTTAGTACTTCACCGGAATTTGAAGCTAATAACCACAGTAATTCAAATTCATGGGAAGTGAGGGTGATTTCGTTATTCTTTAAGCGAACAATACGGCTGGTTTTATCAATACATAAATCGCCAAATTGTAATTCTTCTGGCGCTTTTACTGATGCTTGGCCACGGCGTAATAGCGCATTAATACGGGCAAGCAATACTCTTGGCTCAGCTGGCTTAATAACATAATCATCGGCACCAAGTTCCAAACCAATGACTTGATCAAAGTCTTCACCTTTGGCGGTCAACATTAATATTGGTAAGCTAAATTTATCTCTGACTTGACGACAAACACTAAAGCCATCTTTACCTGGCAGCATCACATCGAGGATCATCAAATCAACCGGATTGTTTTCAAGGTAACTAAACACTTCATCGCCACGGTCTAGCACCGCCACTTCAAGGCCATTATTTTCAAGATAGTCACGGGTTAATTGCTGTAACCCTAAATCATCTTCTACAAGTAAGATCTTTGCCATTTGCAGCTCCAAGATTAAAAAAAGCTCCACGGAGAACGTAATCGGCGCCGAGTTGTTTTAGCGCGAGTGCTCTGTACTTCAATGCGTGTTGTCGCCAGTAATTCATCCGTGTGAGGATTGACTAGGGAGTATATGGTTTCAACCTGAACACGCGCTTTATGATTGAATTCTTCTAAGGTAACCTGTTGCCAACATTGCAGTTGTTGATCTTCGCTGTATAAACAAACGTCCATTTTATGGGGCATATTTAAAGCAAATTTTACATCAACATCGCAAAAGTCTTGTTGTTCGGAAACCACACAGACTTTTGGAGTAACTGTTAATATATCTTTTTTTGCGGCAGCTAACTTTGGCCATACCAACAAAAAAATGACGCACGCACCAAGTTGTAAATACTTCATATTAAAAAATATGATCAAACCCTATAAAGGCAGTCAGAGAATACGTTTGTTCAAACAGCGGACTGTCGTCAGCTAAGGCGGAATAATCATAATAAGCCAGATGAAAACGCAATGAGTTGGCTCCATTTAAGGGCCAGCGGGCATCTATTTTAGCATAAGGCTGCCAACTACTGCCAACCTCAATTGCACGAACTGGAGACTCTTTTTCTGTTACGCCATAAAAATATGTATTCAGTGCTGCCGATTTATACCAAATGCCAATAGTCGGCTTAATCTGTAACTCACCAATGTTCTTGTGCATTTGCCACTGCAGTGCACTTCGCCACCCGTCATACACTCCGGATACATCAGCTAATGCCTGCACGGAAAATACATGCTGCTGATAGCTATAATGGTAACTCAGGCCAGCATCAAGTGCCCATTTACGTTTATTAAGCTCACGGATATCTAGACTAGGTTGTTGGATTTGAAGTTCATTTTCACTGTTCGTAAATGAACTTTCTGATCTTAATGCAAAAATGTTACTTGGATGCCAATCAACAAAAAAACGAGTTTCCGAATTAAACTCAGTGACTAAATTAAAGGTATGTGGGGAGTCTTGTATCAGGCTATAGCCTAAGCGACCATTATCAAAAAAGAACTGTTCACCGTAATAAGCTATATCTGGGATCAACACTAATGGTAAATCACCTCCACCAGCTAATGGATTTGTTATGACTCCTAATCCCGTGTTAAGGCTCAAGTGCCACTGCCCTGTTGTTATATCCTGCACAGGCTCAATTTCTGATGGCTGTGCAAAACAAGGTACTGTAAGCCATACAGAGATGCAAAGCGCAGTAAGAATATTAACTATCGACTTCATTGTTGTTATTTATGCCAAAAGAGACAACCCAATATCGTTATCATAGCAAGGTATTAATAACTAATCCCTAGACGATTACAATCATTCACACTTTTGATACATATGGAACGATTCAAGGTAAATAAACTTTACATCTGCGTATTTAGACTCGGCTAAGGAGCTAAGCTATTAACGTTTTTCAGTGATTGAGCAATCTCCCATAATGCATTTAACGCGGCATCTGGTAACTCTTTACGTAATACTGCCAAACCAATCTCAAACCCGGCAGGGGCCTCTTTTTGATCACTGATCACCTGAACGCGATCTTTTAATGGGCTATTATCTAAAACAATTTTTGGCACCATGGCAATGCCTAGCCCTAAACTCACCATTGACACCATAGCTTCATGCCCCGCTACTTGCGCATAGATCTTTGCATTAATACCGTGCTTACGCCACCACAGCTCTAACCTTTGACGAGTAAAACCTTGCTCTGGCACTATAAACTCAAGCTCAGACCAATCTATCTTATCGCCAAACTGGGCCAGTTTTTCAGTGAGCAACGACGGAATACGTGGCGCGATAAATACCAAGGATGAATAACCAATACTGGCAAATGCAATTTGCGTCGGTAATTTATCAGGCTTTGCGGCAATTGCCATGGCTTCGTGTCCGTCAAGCACACGGTTTATTGCCACTGCGGGATCGCCAGTATTAAGCTTTATTTCTATATGTTGATGTTGCAAACGCAGTTGCTCTAATAGTTGATGCAAAAAACTATAAGAGGCAGTTACTGAACAGTAAATGCTTACTTTACCGTAAATAGTTTGCTCAGGATTTTGTACATTTGCTCGAAAACGCTGCCAATTAGCTAACGTAGCCGTTGCATAGTCAATAAACGATTCTCCTTCAGCTGTTAACTTTACACTGCGATTATCGCGACTGAATAATGCGACTCCAACTTCATCCTCTAACTGTTTAATATTGCGACTTAAGGTGGGAGCACTTATGTGGCATAACTCGCTGGCACGGGCAAAATGTAAGGTTTTGGCAAGTGCCAGAAAGTAATGTAATCGTTTATGGTCCATAGTGATCCCAATAGTTAGCGGTTATTAATTAAAGCATTTCATTTTTTGAAATACTTTAATGCAAATATATCATTTTACGCAAGGGTAAAAATTCCTTATGGTGACTTTAAGCAAAGCAGCAAGCGCTTGCATCTAACAAATACGAAATTTATAGGATACTAACAATGGCGAATTATTTTAATACTCTTCCCTTACGCGAGCAGTTAGCACAACTAGCACAATGTGAATTTATGGATCCGGCTGAATTTGCCGATGGTGTTGAAGCACTTAAAGGCAAAAAACTTGTTATTGTTGGGTGTGGTGCACAAGGTTTAAACCAAGGACTGAACTTACGAGATTCAGGTTTAGATGTTGCCTACACATTGCGTGATTCTGCAATCAGCGAACGTCGTCAATCATTTCTTAATGCGTCAGAAAATGGTTTTACTGTAGGTACTTACGAAGAATTGATCCCTACTGCTGATGTTGTGTTAAACCTAACACCTGATAAACAGCATACTGCGGTTGTAAACGCAATCATGCCGATGATGAAACAAGGCTCTACGCTTGCTTATTCTCATGGCTTCAACATTGTTGAAGAAGGTATGCAAGTACGTGATGATATCACTGTAATCATGGTTGCACCTAAGTGCCCAGGCTCTGAGGTTCGTGAAGAGTATAAACGCGGTTTTGGTGTCCCAACTCTTATTGCTGTTCACCCAGAAAATGATCCTCAGGGACATGGTCTAGCCCAGGCTAAAGCTTATGCAGCGGGTACTGGCGGTCATCGCGCTGGGGTATTAAAGTCTTCATTTATTGCTGAAGTAAAATCAGACCTAATGGGTGAGCAAACAATTCTTTGCGGCATGTTACAGACAGGCTCAATTTTATGTTTTGATAAGATGATCGAAAAAGGTATAGATGCCGGTTACGCATCAAAACTAATTCAATACGGTTGGGAAGTTGTTACTGAAGCACTTAAATACGGCGGCGTTACAAATATGCTTGACCGTTTATCAAACCCAGCGAAAGTAAAAGCGTTTGAATTAAGTGAAGAATTAAAAGTAATCATGCGCCCGCTTTACAATAAACACCAAGACGACATCATCGATGGTACGTTCTCTCGTGTAATGATGGAAGATTGGGCGAATGATGATGCAAACCTTTTGAAATGGCGTGCAGAAACAGCTGAAACAAATTTTGAAAAAACCCCTGCCGGTGATGTTGAAATCACCGAACAAGAGTTTTTTGATAACGGTATATTGATGGTTGCAATGGTGAAAGCCGGTGTAGAATTAGCGTTTGAGACCATGACTGCAGCGGGTATTATAGCTGAGTCAGCATATTATGAATCGCTACATGAAACGCCATTAATTGCCAATACCATTGCACGTAAAAAATTATTCGAAATGAACCGCACAATCTCTGATACAGCAGAGTATGGTTGTTACTTATACAATCACGCATGTTTGCCACTGTTACAAGACTTTATGCAAAACATCGATACTGATGTGATTGGTAGAGGCTTAGGCGAGCGCTGTAATCATGTTGATAACCAAACACTAATTGCAATCAACAAGTCGTTGCGTGAGCACCCTGTTGAAATCATTGGTACCAAATTGCGTGGCTACATGTCAGCAATGAAGAAAATTGTTTAACCCTGGAAAGTAACAATTTCGCTTGTTAGAAACCAAGCCCACATGCTAAACGCAGTGGGCTTTTTCATTTTATTAATTTGTCTAAAGACGCCTTAGCGTAAATTATAAACTGAGTACTTACTCTATTAGATGATGAACTGTATGAAAAAAACATGCTAAAATACCCTCATAATTTGTAAAGTCAGTACCCACAATGCCGTATAAAAGTCTTAGTATCACACGTAAGATCACTATTTTAGGGATCGCTATTGCCTTGTCAGTCGCCAGCTTAATTGGCATTACGGCGCTGTTATCCGCCAAAACCATTATCGAACAACGGATGATACAATCTGAGTTGCCCAGTAAACTACACGCAATAAATAACTATATAAGCTTAGAGATCAATGAATTACTCAGTGCGGCCGAACAAGTATCAAGTAATCATTTTATACTCGCGTGGGCAAATAGTCGTGATAACAATGATGACGTTTTAATCAAAGAATTAAATCGTCTGGTAAAACAATACGGCTTAGCAACCGCATCATGGGCAAATCGCGATACCGCGCAGTACTGGAATCAAGATGGCTTTTTAAGAGTATTAGATCGGCAGCAAGATGGCTGGTTTTTTGATTTTAAAAACGCCAACCAAGCTTACTCTATTAGCTTATATCAAGAGCCTAATGGCGACACAAAAATGTTTGTTAATCATCAACAGATCAATGGCATCGGCTTAACCGGACTGGCAAAAAGTATTGATGATATGCAGGCACTACTGAATAAATTTACTATCGAGCAGACTGGCTTTGTATTTATTACTGACGATAAAGGCGTAATTAAACTCCATCAAGACGTTAATAAAGTAGAAAAAACAAATCTAGATAGCTTGTATGGTCATCAAGTAAGTGGTCAATTATTAACAAGCAATGAATTTAACTTGCAAGAAGTCGAACTCAATGGCGACACTTTTTTCCTTGCGGCGAGTCCAATTAAAAACACTCAACTCTATGTGGTTGCACAAGTACCAAAAGCAGAAGTGTTTGCCGGGATCACCACTTTACAATGGCAAATTTTAAGTTTTGCTATCGCAATTGCGCTGTTGGCATGTATCGTTAGTTTTTTACTGGCTCGTTCGTTAGCTTCACCGCTATCAAAAATGGCAGAGTTATTTACTCGTTTAGGGTCTGGTGATGCCAATCTAGCTTATCGTTTACCTCACAGTGACCAGCCTGAGCTATTAGCATTAACGAATGGTTTTAACCAATTCATTGATAAAATTGAAACCGCTATTGCGCAAGTCTCCCACGAAAGTTTAGAAATTCGTCAAAGCTCAGATCAGGTATTTACTCAAGCCAAGCGTAACTCACAGGCAATGGACAACCAAAAAGAGCAGACTATCTCTGTTGCAGCAGCAATCAACGAAATGGGCGCGACAGTGCAAGAAATTGCCCACAGCGCCGCAACTGCCGCAAAACTGACCGAAGATAGTAAAGCGAATACATTACAGAGCCACCAGCAAGTAGTGCAAAGCCAACAGAGTATTACCGCATTAGCCAGTGATATTGACACAATTGCGGGACAAGTGACTGAGCTTGCTAATAAAACCCAGACTATTGCCAGTATTGTTGACTCTATTCGTGGTATTTCAGAGCAAACCAATTTATTAGCACTAAATGCAGCAATTGAATCAGCACGTGCTGGTGAACATGGCCGCGGCTTTGCCGTAGTTGCGGATGAAGTACGAGCCTTAGCCAACCGTACGTCACAATCAACGACTGAAATTCAATCAATGATTGAAGAGCTCGCGAAAACAGCTACCAATGTGGTTGAACATATTGCCCAGTCCAAAGATAAAGCTCAGTACAGCGTAGCAACAATGCAAAGCTCTGTGCAGTTGCTTGATGCCATTACCAATACCGCTAATGAAATTAATGATATGGCAACCTTGATTGCAACAGCTACTGAAGAGCAAAGTAGTGTGGTTGCTGACGTCGGCCGTAATATTGAACAAATTAGTGAGATCAGCGATATGGCAATGCGAGAACAAATTGATACCGAGCAGGCGATCAAAGGACTTGCAACCAGCGCACAAACCTTAGCAAGTTTAGTCGCCACCTTTGAAAAGCGCTGACACAGTTTGTAACATTTAACATCTATCTCGACTAAAAAACAGACTAAACTTAATAAGTCAGTAATTAGTTGGGGTATGATTATGACAATACTAACGCGGTTTTGTAAGTTAGCAGTCATTGTGCTGCTTTTTAGTATCTCTGCCTGTACCAGTGTGAGTAATCAAACAATACTCATCCCTCCACCAGTCACTGAAAACCAATCTTTCACGCTTTACCCGGTGGAAAGTAGTGAACAGATTTTTACCTTAAGCGATACAATAACACAACAACTCGATGCAGCCTTCCCAAGTACTAAACACAATTTAAACACAACTCGAAAATTACTAAACTTTTTGTTAGAAAATGGCGATGCATCCTTACTATATCAAGCAGGGGCTACCCTAACCGCCAATCAAGCCTACCGAGATTTAAATGCTAACTGTTTATCATTATCGATTTTGGCCTATAGTATCGCGGAATATTTAGGCATGCAGGGGCAATTTCAAACGGTTCATATTCCTGAGTATTGGGCGCTAAATAAAGGCTATAACTTATTGACTGGGCATATTAATTTGATCGTCACACAGCGTCGTAATAACCACACTAATGTGACTTATGTGTATGACGCAAAAACCTCATTAGTGATTGATTTTGATCCGAACTCGCGAGGTGAGAAATTTCAGACGACCCCCATCAGCAAACAACGAATTACCGCGATGTTTTATAACAATAAAGGGGCAGCGGCAATGCTCAATCAAAATTATGATTTAGCCTATAGCTACTTTTTAGCGGCAACAAAAGCAGATAAATATTACTCTGCTGCATGGGGTAACTTAGCCGTATTACTTCGCCTTGATTCTCAGTATGATAACGCCGAATTAGCCTATAATTATGCTTTGCTGCTTAATAACGACAACAATACAGCACTGGGCAACTTAGCTTTACTGTATCAACTCACCGACCGTCCTGAGCTGGCAGACAAGATTTTATATAAACTTGATTTGAAGCGCCAAAGTAATCCGTATTATCATGTGTCATTAGGAAATAACGCATACCTTGGACAAAACTATCAAGATGCCATCAAGCATTTCAATAAAGCAAAAAGAATTGATGATGATATTCATGATAGCTACTTTGGTCTTGCCCGCACTTATTATCAGTTAGGTGATTTTAAGCAAGCATATCGCCAATTTCGTTTGGCTAATAAACATGCCGATTTTGACCATGATAAGCAACGTTATCAAAATAAATTACAGGCACTAAGTGACATGACTGCGCGAGTAATTAATCATTAACTATTTTATTTTGCTATTGAGCCTCAGCTTTTCAACATTGTGCCAAAGTAATAGCAGCGCGCAGCAACAGCTGATCGATGATCTGAGGCATCTAAGCTCTACGGCTCTAAGCGGTAGAAAAACCAATACAGACGGCGCGCATACCAGTGCCCAATACATTAGTATGCGACTGCAAACGCTCGGTTACAATACGCAATTACAGCCGTTTAGTTACAGCCATGGTTGGTCTTCAAAAGCAACGGGGAAAAATGTCGTTGCGACTTTAAAACCACCACACTTAGCCAAGACTCATTTGGTAATTACCGCTCATTATGATCACTTAGGTATGCGTGGTAACACTTTATATGCAGGCGCAAACGATAATGCCAGTGGCGTCAGTGCCTTGTTATTCCTAGCGCAACGCTTCGCACACACAAATCTGCCTTTCCAACTTAGTTTTGTTGCTACTGACGCAGAGGAAAATGGTTTACATGGAGCTGAATATTTTGTTAGTCAATTGCAAATCGACGACAGCGTAACCGTGCTAAATATTAATTTGGATATGTTAGCAGTAAAGCCGCCAAAAAAAATCTTATATGCCTTTGTCTCACATGCACAACGCAGTGCTTTACAAGCACAACTACAGCAGGTGCCTGAGCATAATTTAAAGATAAAAGTAGCTAGTTCATCAACCACAATGAACAGAATGACCCTCGGAGATAGTATTGATTGGCGCCGAGCAAGCGACCATTATGCGTTTGCTAAAGCCGGGATTGCTTATATTTACTTTGGTATGGGTCATGATCCCCACCATCATAAGAGTTCCGACCTACTAAGTAATATTGACCAAGCACTTTATATTGATGCAGTTAATTATATTGCCGCATTTATTAGCCAACTTGATATAAACGATATAAACACTCTTTGAGCTAAATTGTAGATAGTAAATATATTTTAAACTGAATTCAGGTTAGCAAAATCCCAGAGCTAACAAACGCTCGCTTTTGTGCCTTACTTAAGCGTTTAATTTTTATCTCAAGCTTGGTGGCTTCACTGCGAGAACCGACTTCACATTGATATATTAAAGTCAGTGGCCCCTTCCCCTTTAAGTTTTTAGCCCCTTTGCCCGCTTGATGTGCGGCAAATCGTTTTGCCACATCCGTGCTGATCCCAGTGTACCAATGCCCTAAACGTGTTTGTACAATATAAAGTGACCACGTGGAAATCTTAGTTGTCATAGTATTTTCAGTAGTAGTTAAACTTTTAGCGGACTCTGAGGTCAAAATTACGCTCCAAACATCGATAGTAAAAATTAAGTCACAAACAATTACTCAAAAGGGTTTTACCTTAGGTGACTAATCGGTATCATGCAGTTTATAAAAAATAAGGATCCAAACAAACAATGCAGTCGTTAAAAACTTTTTCTCTTTGGTTTATCGTTGCTCTGACCTTAAGTGCAACCGCCGGTTGTTCTAGCTGGGTTTATCGTATCAACATCCCACAAGGTAACTTTTTAGAACAAACCGATGTTGACAAGCTTCGTATCAATATGACCCGTGAGCAAGTTCTTTATGTATTAGGTAAACCTGTTGCAGAAGACGCTTTCGATAAAAACACGTGGCATTACTTATATTCTTTTAACCTTGGCCGTGATAACGAACAACGTAAATCACTAACTATTAATTTTGAAAATGAAAAATTGGTATCGCTCAGTGGTGACTATGAACAACCCGCAGAGTTTAATACACCGCTTGAGCAATAACGCTCCAGTTCAGTAAATTACGAAAAGGTTAGCAACAGCTAACCTTTTTTGTTTGAGCTATTATTTAGCTTTATCAAGCGGTCGCCCACCTGTAATTTTATTAGCACGACCTTCGTCTTTAGCTTTTTCTGCACGTTTTCGTCGTGCGTCTTTAGGATCAGCAATTAAAGGACGGTAAATTTCAATTCTATCGCCATCCTCAAGCACTTGCGTAAGCTTGCAGGTACGGTTCCATATTCCTAAGGTTAATGCTAAGCCATCAATTTCAGGGCACTTAGCGAGGATACCTGATTGCATCACGGCATTTTCTGCCGTTGTACCAACTGGTACTTCAACAAGCAAACACGTTGCCGTGGTAGGTAATGCATACACAACTTCAACTTTTATCATCATCGCAGTCCATATACCTGTTTAGCGCGTTGAGTAAATGCATTCACCATGTTTTTTGCAACATCGTTAAATACGCGCCCAAACGCAAGTTCAATTAATTTACTCGCAAATTCAAACTCAAGCTGTAGCTGAACTTTACATGCATTGTCATCCAACACTTGAAAATGCCAACGCCCTTGCAAGGCTTTAAATGGCCCATCAACTAAGCGCAATGTTACTGTATTGTCATCTAAAAAGGTGTTTTCAGTAGTAAACCATTTTTTTATACCCGCTTTGGAAATTTCCAAACTTGCCGTCATGGTATTACCTTGCTGTGCAATAATTTTTGCATCCGAGCAATGGGGTAAAAATTCAGGATAAGCATCCACATCATTGACTAAATCAAACATTTCTTTGCTGCTATACATTACTAGCGCACTTTTTTCTATTTGTGGCATACTCACTCCCAACTGTGTGGGCGAATTTTAGCAAGCTTTGCGTTTTTCCCCAAACTTTCATGGCGCTTTATTTACAAACACTTTTTTATTAGCAAAAATAAAAAATCGATGTAAAAAGCAGAGCTTTACGTATAATATGGGCCACTATGGCTAAGAAAAATTCATCTAAATCGACAAGTAATACTATCGCGCTAAATAAAAAGGCGCGTCATGAGTATTTTTTACACGACAAGTTTGAGGCTGGTGTTGAACTACAAGGCTGGGAAGTAAAAAGTATCCGAGCTGGTAAAGTAAACATCTCTGAAACATACATTCACCTTAAAAATGGCGAAGCGTTTTTGCTTGGCAGTCAAATACAGCCTCTCAATAGTGCTTCAACCCATGTTATTTGCGATCCATTACGTTATCGCAAGTTATTATTAAGCAGACGCGAGCTAGATCGCTTAGTCGGTGCGACTGAGCGCGATGGCTATTCATTAATTGCCACTGCCATGTATTGGAAAAAATGCTGGGTGAAACTTGAGTTCCACCTCGGTAAGGGTAAAAAAATGCATGACAAACGTGAAGACGGTAAAAACAAAGACTGGTCTCGCGAAAAAGAACGGTTAATGAAGCACAAAGTTTAATCTATCTAAACAACCTCAAAAACGCCTAACCCAGTTAGGCGTTTTTATTTTCAGCCCCTAAATCCCCGCAACTGTATAAATTATAGTACACAATCCAAATAAACAATTTGATAACAATTCATTTACATGATATTGATATTACTGGTTGATTTAACCAGATAAAATTAACATGACAACGAGGATTTAAGGATGAAGAACAGAACACTCCCATTTAAACCTAAGCTAATCGCTTGTGTAACACTTGCACTTTCAACAGCGGGTTATACTTCTCAATCATTTGCTGCGGACGAAGCAAAAAAAGTTGAACGTATTGAAGTGACTGGTTCTAGAATAAAGCGAACAGATATTGAAGGCCCTTCCCCAGTACAATCAATTAGTCGCGCCGATATCGATAATATGGGCTATGACAATCTACAACAATTACTAGAAAGAATGCCTGCTGCTGGTAATGGTACTTTTTCTACTCGCGGCAACAACCAAGACTCTACGGCCAATGGCTCTGCGGCAGTGTCGCTTCGTGGTCTTGGCGCAGATGCAACGCTTGTGTTAATTAATGGCCGTCGAGTAGCTATAAGCGCATTTGCTGAGAGTATCACTAACTCATTTGTTGATATTAACAGTATTCCGGTCTCTGCTATCGAACGTATTGATATTCTTAAAGATGGTGCCTCTGCAATTTATGGTTCCGATGCCGTTGCAGGTGTGGTGAATATTATTTTGAAAAAAGACATCGATGGTTTAGAAGTTAATTTAGGTTATGGTGGTACTGACGGCCCTAACTATGAAGAAACCTCAGCAAGCATAGTTTGGGGTACCTCAAACGAAAAAAGCAGTGCGTCTGTGATCATCGATTACTTTAAAAACACCTCTTTATCATCAGATGAAATGGGCCGCTTAGGCACTGCTAATCAAACCGCGAATGGTGGTGAAGATTTCCGTTCATCTCGTGGCTTTCCAGGTACATTTGGCGTGAATGGCGTCCAAACTCCAGATCCAAGTTGTCCTGCAGATCAAATTAGTGGTAGCGATAGTTGTGTGTTTGATTATGGACCCTATGGCTATATTGCCCCAGCTTCTGAACGCGTTGGCGCAATTTCTCAGTTTGAATATAACTTTGATAATGGTATTACTGCCTTTATGGAAATGGCTGTTCAACACAACAATTCAATTGCCGCAGGTGCTCCAACACCATTAGATAAAGATGCAGGTTTAACAGTCCCAGGGAATCATCCAAATAATCCTTTCAATCAAGAAGTAATTATCAACTACTATAGAACTGTTGATGCGGGTGCCCGTCAATGGGATATTGAGTCAGACACTTTGCGATTTGTTGCCGGTCTACGTGGTGAAATTAGCGATTGGAGCTGGGAAGCCGCTGTACAAAAAGGCCGTAGTAAATCAATGCAAACCGGTGATCGTACTCAAGGCTGGGTAAGAACTGATTTTTTACAGCAAGAAATAGATGCCGGCAACTACAACCCATTTGGCGGCACTTATAATGATCCTGCAGTCATTGAACGTATTTCAACCAGCCTAGTTCGTCGTGGTGAATCACATATGACCTCTTTTGATGCCAACATCACTGGCGAAGCGTTTAGTTTTGGTGACAATGTCGTGATGATGGCGGCTGGTATTGAGTACCGTGAAGAGGATGTCAGTGATACCCCTGATGATCAATTTCAGCGAGGTTTAATTTTTGGTACTGAGTCCGTTTCTGCTGCCGCTGAGCGGGACCAATACGCTGCCTATGTTGAATTCTCAATCCCATTAGCTGATAGCTTAGAATTACAACTTGCAGGTCGTTACGATGATTACAGTGACTTTGGTACCACAACCAATCCTAAAGTAGCGCTGCGCTGGGCACCTACTGATGAAATTACTGTTCGCGGCTCTTGGGCACAAGGTTTTAGAGCACCTTCACTAGCACAAATAGGTCTAGGTCCATCAGAGAAAAGTCAATTCTTTATTGATAATTACCGCTGTAGTGCTACAGGTCTTGATTGTAAAGCTCTTGATTACAATATCCAATTTGCTGGTAACCCTGATTTACAAGCTGAAGAATCTGAATCATGGAACGTTGGTTTTATTTGGGCTCCTATGGCTGAACTTGGCTTTAGTATTGATGTATGGAGTATTACTCAAGATAACAAAATTGATGAACAAGCATTCGGCCCAATTTATGACGCAGAATGTAACAACCAAAACAGTACGATTTGTGTTCGCCTAGCCCCAGCCGGAAGCGAAACCCTTGGTGTTATCCAAAAAATTCATAGCACTTTTAAAAATGTCTCTTCGCAGGAAGTGTCTGGTGTTGATTTCTCAGCAAATTATAATCACTCCTTGGATGATCTTGGTTTACTTAAGTTCAACTTAGAATGGTCCTATCAAGACAAGTTTGAAAAAGACGGTCGCGATTATACTGGTGAATATGGTTACCCTGAACACCGCTGGATGTTCTCAACTAATTGGGAGCTTGGTGAATTCAATACTAATGTAAATATCAGCTATGTGGGTGAGTTTGAAGATACGCCTGATATTGATTTTGATGGCACCCTCGATTTTGATAGCAACACATCAAGAATGGTTGATTCACAAGTCTTAGTTGATTTACAAACGGCTTATCGTATTACCGAATCGACCAAGATCTCGATTGGCGTAAATAACTTATTTGATGAAGAGCCACCATTTGCAATTGGTGATGGTGATGGTGATTTATACGGTTATGCTTCCGCGGTTCACAACCCTCGCGGACGTTATATCTACACCAAAGTGTCATTCGCTTTCTAGCGACTACCCTAAATAAAAAACCCGCCAAATTGGCGGGTTTTCATATTCTAAAACAAAGACCTAAATTATAGGTCGCTTTCGTTTTCAGAAAGGAACTTAGCAACGCCTGCTGGGCTTGCATCCATACCTTTTTTGCCTTCAGTCCAACCAGCTGGACATACTTCACCGTGCTCAGTGTGAAACGCTAGAGCGTCAACCATACGAAGCATTTCGTCGATGTTACGACCTAGTGGTAAGTCATTTACTACTTGATGACGTACATTACCTTCTTCATCAATTAAGAATGAACCACGAAATGCAACGCCGGCTTCTGGATGCTCAACATCGTATGCTTTACAGATTTCGTGCTTAACATCTGCAACTAGTGCGTATTTAACTGCACCGATACCGCCGTCTGCAACAGCAGTGTTACGCCATGCGTTGTGTGAGAATTGTGAATCGATTGAAACACCAATTACTTCTACGCCACGCTTTTGGAATTCTTCATAACGCTTGTCAAAAGCAATTAGTTCAGAAGGACATACGAAAGTAAAATCTAGTGGGTAAAAGAAGATGACTGCTTTTTTACCTTTGATTGTTTCGTGAAGATTGTAGCTATCTACGATCTCGCCGTTACCTAGTACTGCTGCAGCGGTAAAGTCTGGTGCCTGGCGGCCTACTAATACACCCATTTTATTCTCCAAATATTTGAGTTTGCTTTTAATTGCTTACGCAATGCTTGCCTTTAATATGGGATCTAAAAAGTAAATACCAAGGGCTAACATGCATAATTATCAAATTATTTTAGAGACTAAAGACTTAAAAGAACAATCGTATTTTCCGATTCACGTCATCGAAAAATGCGAACGACTGTTTGTCACTCGCTATTTGTCACTAATAACAGCAACAAAAAAAACCTGCAGATGCAGGCTTTTTATCGGTATAACTACATATTAAATGCGGTATTAATCCATGATATTTTCAGGCATATCACCGCGAATTTTTTGCCAAATTTCACCTGTTTGATGACCATATTTTCGCATCATTGAAATTGCGCCGTCATGTTCGCGTTTCTCAGCAAGTATGGTTAAATCTTTATAGAATTGACGCGCTAACTGACGCGTGCCTGGATCTGAAAAGTAATGACAGCCAATCTTAGAGTAAAAACCTTTAAAGCCATTGAGAATAAGCACATAAATACGGTTATTACCTGCAACAGCTAACTCATGGTGTACCTTGTAATCATAATCAGCGAAAGCTTGTGCACTATCTTCAAGCTCATCACTTTGCGAGAGGATTTCTATCACGCGATCAGGTGCTAGCTTAATGGCTGCACGAGTGTAAATAGCGCTAATGTTTGTTCGCGCAGAAAGTAGCTGGTCGGTTAACTCGGGCATTTTATCTTCATCAAGACGCGCTAAGGTCTCTAAAATATTAAGTCCTGAAGTTTCCCAAAAGTTATTTACTCGTGTCGGTTTACCGTGCTGGATTGTTAACCAACCATCGCGCGCTAAACGCTGTAATACTTCACGTAAGGTTGTACGAGTGACACCGATTAATTCTGATAACTCTCGCTCAGCCGGAAGAATAGAACCTGGAGGAAAATCACCATTCCAGATTGACTCAACAATGTACTCTTCGGCAAACCCTGCTGGGCTTTTCGCTTTAAAAATTCTCATTCAATTCCCACTTGAGTTACCACATAATATTACTTTTAACGATTAACTGACTGATTGTACCAGATGAAGCCAAACTAACAAGTAAAGTCACCCCATTAATTCACCTTCGATAGCAGGTTAAAGCCTCTATCTAACTAAGTTTTCTAAAATGGATAAAAATTAATTTATTGCTCTTTCATTGTCTAGTTCTTCGATATTAAATTAAGGTATTAACCCTAAAGAGTAATAGACTTTTAACTTCATTGTGCACACTATATACACCCATTTAGCTATTTCAGCTACACTAAATATAGCGCGGAACGCATAACAGATAAAAGGTACTCGATGTTGTTTATAGCTTTTTTGTTTACACCACAGCTAGACTACATTAACTTAACCAACAATAGTTATACTTAAATGCAAAATAATAAGGAACACCTATGCAACAGAGTGTTTTCAATGCAATTTTTAAGAATTTTTTAGGCTCGGCCCCACAGTGGTATAAATACACAATTATTGCTTTTTTAGCTATTAACCCTGTGTTGTTTCATATCAACCCTTACATGGCTGGTTGGGCATTAGTTTTAGAGTTTATCTTTACTCTCGCGATGGCGCTGAAATGTTACCCACTGCAACCCGGCGGTTTACTTGCGATTGAAGCACTATTCATAGGCATGACAACTGCAGGGCAAGTAGAACATGAAATTGTTCAAAATGTAGATGTAATCTTACTGCTGATCTTTATGGTCGCAGGTATCTACTTTATGAAAGATTTACTGCTCTATATTTTTACACGCCTAGTGGTGTCAGTTCGAAGTAAAACAGTACTTTCCTTGGCGTTTACTATTGCGGCGGCATTTCTTTCTGCATTTTTAGATGCACTTACAGTTATGGCGGTGGTTATAGCTGTCGCCATGGGCTTTTACAGTATTTACCATAAAGTCGCCTCTGGGAAAGATTCCACTAGCGAACATGATATTAACGATGATAATCAAGTACGCCCGGTTAATCGTCAGGAACTTGAAGAGTTTCGAGCTTTTTTGCGTAACTTATTAATGCATGCCTCGATAGGTACAGCCATTGGCGGAGTTTGTACTATGGTAGGTGAACCACAAAACCTCATTATTGCAGAACGAGCAAGCTGGCAATTTGGGGAATTTTTCTTGCGTATGTTGCCTGTTACTATGCCTGTATTCATAGCTGGCATTATCACTACAATATTACTTGAAAAGACAAAAACGTTCGGATACGGCGCCAAATTACCAGAGACGATTCATCAAATACTAGCTGATCATGCAAAAGAGCTCGATAGCAAACGTACCAAACGCGATAAGGTTAATTTGATGTTTCAGTCATTAATTGCTGTATGGTTGATCATTGCATTAGCATTACACCTTGCCACTGTTGGCTTAATCGGCTTATCCGTCATTATTTTTGCAACTGCGTCCGCTGGTATAATTGAAGAGCACCAACTAGGAAAGGCTTTTGAAGAAGCACTGCCGTTTACTGCACTGTTATGTGTATTTTTCTCAATCGTTGCAGTCATTATTGACCAACACTTATTTACTCCTGTAATAACTTGGGTACTGACATTTGAAGGGCAATTACAGTTAGTTATGTTTTTTGTCGCAAATGGCCTACTTTCGATGGTCAGTGACAATGTCTTTGTTGGCACTGTTTATATTAATGAAGTGGCGGCAGCATTAAAAGCAGGGCAAATTAGCCGCGATCAATTTGATTTATTAGCGGTGGCAATTAATACCGGTACAAATTTACCAAGTGTTGCCACACCTAACGGTCAAGCTGCATTTTTATTCTTACTAACATCGACCCTTGCTCCCGTATTGCGATTATCCTACGGTCGTATGGTTTACATGGCACTCCCCTATACCATAGTGCTAACGGTTGTTGGCTTAGCAGGGACATATCTTGGCCTAAGTGAAATGACTGATTTATTCTATCAATGGGGCTGGATTGAGCACCATAGTGCAAGCTTACAAAGTATAGGAAGTTCTGGGCATTAAATAATCCAAACAGTAAATAAAGCTGCTTCGGCAGCTTTTTTATTGTTACAAATCATATTTATCCTTGCGCGTAGTTTAATGACTAAGTCATAATTCATCCACAAATTATAGACTGGATATTTTATGACTTGGTTAGCAAATTTAGCCCAACAACGCAGTGCTTGGTTACTACTCGCTTTTAGCGCTTTTATTTTTGAATTAATCGCATTGTATTTCCAATACCAAATGGGCTTAGAGCCATGCATTATGTGTATTTATCAACGTACTGCTATGCTAGGGTTACTAGCCGCAGGGTTAGTCGGCGCAGTCAGACCAACCAATTTAATTTGCCGTATAACAGCATTTTCAGCATGGGCAGTTGCTAGTATTTGGGGTTACTTAATTGCACGCCAACATATTGATATGCAAACGACAACCGATCCCTTTGCGTTTAGCTGCGAATTCGAGCCTAATTTTCCATTACCATTACATGAGTGGATGCCACATTTTTTTGCTGCGACAGGAGACTGTGGCAACATCGATTGGCAATTTGCAGGGTTAAGTATGCCAGCATGGATGGAGATCATTTTTGCGGTATTTACTCTGATACTGATAAGCGTTGTAGTAAGTCGTTTAATAATTAAAAAGTCGCTGTGATGATTGCATTATTTTCAAGTCAAGTAACGCAATTAAAATCGTTTAAAATACGTCAACGTCAGCAAATAATTGCGATTGCAGTGAGTATGTTAACTCCAATGCAAAAAATCAGTTTGCGTATTATAAAGCTGATTTTATTGATCCCAGTATTTCTATCATTAGCGTATATCGAAGGTTGGCTGTTACTTCCTGTATTACTGGTGGCTGGGTTAAGTTACCCGTTGTTAACCACCCCTGTTGAAATTCAATTCTCTAAACACTATTTGAGCAAGGCTATAAAGCAATTTGAACAGGGCGAATAATTCGCCCTGTAGTTTTTTAAAATGTAACTTTGCCATCCAGTTTAGCGACTAATTTATCGCCAATACCTTTCACCTGCGCTAGATCTGCAACAGACTTAAATTTGCCTTGCTCGGTACGGTAATCAACTATCGCTTGTGCTTTTGATTTACCAATACCTGGCAGCTGGGTAAGCTGCTCGACTGTTGCTTGATTAACATTGACTAACTGAACTTTACCCATACTTTCAGTAGCTTCGGTTTTAGTTACAGCGGCACCACTAGGCAATGATATAGCCAAGCCAAGCACTACGACTATTAAAGTTAAAAACTTCATGTTTCTCCTCCATGATGTCCATACGTGGACTCAATTAATAGTTGACTTTAATGCCTTCACTTTTGGACTACTTCCAAATAAAGTCATACTAAAAAAGTGCGACTATTTAAATAAAGTAAAGTTGTACCTCTTTGTCAAATCCTAATAGTAAAAAATAAAAATGTTCACTTGCAAAAAGACCAATAAACAATTACTGTACATAAAAACAGTAATCAATCAAGGTGAACTTGTTATTCACCAAGCAAATTGGCAGGAGAAATCATGGCTGTTGTTGTTAAATATGTTGTAGAGAGAAACGGAGTCGAGCGTATGACGTTTACTACTAAAAAAGAAGCTGACGCGTATGACAAAATGCTTGATATAGCAGAGTCGCTTGAGGTTATGCTTGAGAAAGTTGATGTACCACTAAGCGAACAACAAATCGAATCGCTCGCACTTGAGATTGCTAAAAGTAAAGACGACTTTATGAATGTACTTAAAGGCGGCAAAGAGGCAATACAGAAAGCACCAACGGCGAAAGTAAAAAAAGAAAATGTAGCGTCTATTAAAGCCAGCACTGATAAAGAAGCAAGCTAAAAAATCATAAGTTAACTAACTAAAAAAGGGCAATTAATTGCCCTTTTTTAGTTATAAAAATTACTACTCGTTATAGCCCTCGTTCAACTTCATCAAATAATTCGGTGATCTCTTTATTTGGTGGCGCTGTTGATAAGCTCACTGTAATGATTGCAATTGTTGCAAGTATAAAGCCCGGTATAATTTCATAAATGATACTGCTGAGACTCTCTCCATTTATGGTGATTGGCGCATATATCCAGATCAACACTGTCCCTGCACCCACAACCATACCACTGATCGCACCTTGTAGATTCATTCGCTTCCAATATAAACTAAGTAATACTAACGGGCCAAACGCAGCCCCAAAACCTGCCCACGCATTACTTACTAAATCTAAAATAGAACTGTCGCGGTCATAAGCCAAATAAATAGCAAATAATGCAACGAGTAGTACACTAATTCGACCAACTAAAACCAGCTCGGTTTGTGATGCATCACGGTTTAAATAAATTTTGTAGAAGTCTTCAGTCAAAGAGCTTGAACAAACCAATAACTGAGATGAAATAGTACTCATAATCGCAGCTAAAATAGCAGCAAGTAAAAAGCCGGCAATAAGTGGATGGAAAACCAATTCAGATAATACTAAAAATATCGTTTCTTTATCGTCAATCAACATTTGATTTTCGATCATGTAAGCAGCACCAAATAGTCCTGTTAACACTGCACCAATTGCTGATAAGGTCATCCACGACATACCAATACGACGCATAGTAGGCATATCTTTAACAGATCGTACTGACATAAAACGCACTATGATATGCGGTTGACCGAAATAACCTAAGCCCCATGCCATTGCAGAAATAATAGCGATGGTTGAACCGCCTGCAAACCAATCTAACATATTAAGAGAGTGGACTTCGCTCTCTTTCGGAGCGCTTAACAGCAAGTCATAACTGGCATTAGTAAGTGTGTCTAACACTGGCTGATCTAGCATCATATAAGTAACAACAGGTACAGCAAGTAGCGAGATGAACATGATGCAACCTTGCACAAAGTCAGTCAAACTCACAGCTAAGAAACCACCAAACAATGTATAAAGTACGACGACCCCGGTTGTCACATAAAGCCCCGTTTCGTAACTCATCTGAAATGAGTTTTCGAATAATTTACCGCCAGCGACAACGCCTGAAGAAGTATAAAGTGTGAAGAAAACGATGATCACGATTGCCGAAATTACACGTAATATATTTTTATTATCAGCAAAACGATTAGCAAAGTAATCAGGAATAGTAATCGAGTCATTCGCTTTCTCAGTATAGACACGCAGGCGTGGCGCTACTAAGAAGTAGTTTGCCCAAGCGCCAAGTACTAAGCCTATTGCAATCCAAACTTTACTTAAGCCAAATAGATACATAGCACCGGGTAAGCCCATAAGTAGCCAACCACTCATATCCGATGCACCGGCAGATAGAGCAGCTACAGCTGGTGATAAACTTCTGCCACCCAACATATAGCCCGACACATCGGCGGTAGACTGCTTATAAGCGTACAAGCCAATACCTAGCATTACGATAAAATACGCAGCTAAAGAAATAATCATTCCAGTTTCCAAACTCGCCTCCAACTCTGAAGTTAAAACCTGGCTTTTAATCCTAATAATGACTCATAAATCAATACTATATAAAGTCATTATTGGTGTAAAAACCAACCTAGAGCTTGACTATATCACGCAAAGGGTGAATAACTCCAATTACTAAGTTAACCTTACAATGATATAGGGTTAAGCGGTTTTACCTAATGGTTAATTATTTGACTATAGAACATGGTAATTAATACTTAATTACCCTAGGATTAGATCGATGATTTTGCAATTAATCAATACTATAGTATTGATATTTTAAATATAGTTAATGCTATTTATGTTATTTTATCTTATATTGCCCAAGTAATCGCTTAACTGATGTGGACCCGCTGTTTATGTATTTTTATGCTGCACGCCAACCAATTTTAGATCGAAACAAACAACTTGTAGGATATGAGTTACTTTTTCGTGACGGCGTTGATAATGTATTCCCAGATATTGATGGTGACGAGGCAACTAGCCGGCTAATTGAAGGTAGTCAATTCAATTTTGGCTTAGAAGATCTCACCGATAATAAACCAGCGTATATCAACTTTACGCTTGAAACATTACAAAAAGGCTACCCAACCCTGCTTGGTAAAGATCAGATTGTTGTAGAAATACTCGAAACAATTCAACCAGGGAAACGCTTACTCGCGATCGTCAAAGACTTAAAACAAAAAGGTTATACGCTCGCCCTGGATGATTATATTCACCAGCCTGTATGGCGTCATTTTTATCCTTTTATTGATATTATTAAAATAGATTTTCTCAATTGTGAAGTTGACACTATCCACAGCATAATCGAAGAAATTAAACCTTATCCGCATATAAAATTATTAGCAGAAAAGGTAGAAACCTACGAAAAGTATCAATTAGCATTAGATCTTGGCTTTACTTACTTTCAAGGGTTTTTCTTTTCCAAGCCAGAAATGGTGCAAAGTAAAACCTTGCCGCCATCAGAGATAGCTCTTGCCGAGCTGCTTTATGAGACATCCACTGTTGAAGTCAATTTAAAGAAAATTACCGACGTATTTGAGCGAGATGTAAACCTCTCTTATAAATTATTACGTTATAGTAATTCAGCGGCATTTAAGCGCAGAGCTGAGATCAGCACCATCAAACAAGCACTAATTGTGCTAGGTGCAGCAGAAATTAAAAAGTTTTTATCCTTGTTGTTTGCAGCTCAAGTTGCTGGTGATAAACCCGCAGAGTTAATACGCTTATCGTTAACTAGAGCACGCTTTACTGAGTTGCTAGCTATAAACCATAGTAAACTCAAAGATACGGGAATGGCTTTTTTAACCGGTATGATGTCACTAATGGATGCCATATTAGATGAAGATATGGAAAGCGTGATGAATAAGCTACCATTATCCAACGACATAAAGTTAGCATTATTAGAGGATCAAGGTTTACTGGCACAATATCTGCGCTTGGTAAAATTATACGAACAAGCCAATTGGCAAGGTGCAAACGCGATTAAAGATGAGCTTGGTCTTACAGCTGGTAAAGTGCCAGATGCATACCATGACGCAGTTAACTGGGCTAATGAACAAATGAAAGTACTGGCTGGGTAATAAATAACGCCGTAAAAACAATGCCAGCTTAGATGCTGGCATTGTTATTTAACCCGAAAATATAATATATTAAAGGCTTTCTAAAAAGTCTTCATCAAAATCTTCGGGCTCTTTTTCAACAGGTGGATTACCATCATACAGCTCATATAACTGACGTTGAAAGTAAATGTCTTTCATAAAAATATACGGATCGAGTGACTCATTCAATAAGCTTTCTTGCGGTATTAAAGAGGCTCGGGCTTCTACGGCCTTTAATGCAAACACCAATACAGTTTGTGGCGTGGTTAAGGCAATTTTCGGTAACACAAAGCTATCAACAACATCACCCGTCAGGTTACGCGCTGTTGACGGTCCCATTCCCGGTAGCATTAAATAGGCACCGTCACCTATTCCCCACACCCCCAGAGTTTGACCAAAGTCTTCATCAACAATATTCAAACCAAGCGATGTAGCAACATCAAATAAGCCAAAAATACCCACTGTTGAATTAACTAAAAAGCGCGCTAAACTAACCCCTGCGTTACCCGCTTTACCTTGTAACGTGGCATTAATTACATCAGTTGGTGCACTAATGTTACCAGTAAAATTGACGATACTACGGCGCACCGGTGTTGGCGTTACAGCCACATACCCTACCGCAACAGGGCGCAGAACATACGCATCAAGTACATCCATATTAAAATCATACATTGGACGATTAAATGATTGTAGTGGATCTCGCTCATCTATTTTTTCGTCAGGCACTTGTGCGCATCCTGCTAGCACCAATAGTCCAAACAAAACTAAACTCTGTCTTAACATCTTTTATCCTTAAGGTATTAATTCATTGATAAGTAAATCATAAGCCTTGGTTTGGCTACGTTCTAACACATCTGAACGCCCTTCCAACTCACCCGTTGAAGGCATTACTGATGCATCCTTTGAAATGCGTGCAGTTAAAATAATTTTATCAACGCTCGAAAGCGTTAAACCTGCAACCATAGCATTACTATCACTTAACTGTACTTCAATTGGAAAACTATAATCTGTTAATTTTACCACTGCGAGTGGCATTGGTGGACCATTGGCGGCTTTTGCAAAGACGAATAAGGTTCCTTGCGTTGGAAGCTTGTCAGTAAACTGTGGAGCAAGATTAACAGTGATTTTAATAGCGCTAGTTTGGACTGCGTTATTATCTTCGTCACTGCTCTGTTGAACTTGTTGTTGTGTATTTTCAGCAGAAATATTTTGTTCAATTTCAGTAATCCTCTGAGCAATCATGCCATAACGAGAGTCTTGTTCGTCCATACTATTTAAAAGTACTTCGAATGCTGATTTTGCTTGTAACCAATCGTGACGCTCGTAAGCAATTAATGCTAACAATGAAATAGCATCAAGGTTAGTTGGATCGTCTTTAAGTACTTTAGAGAGCATACCCGCAGCGCGCGTCATATTTACCTCACTGCCTTCCAGTAATAGCACTTGGCTGTAACTGATAAGCACAGGCATATTGTCAGGATCCAGACGCAACACTTTATCAAATGACTGTTGTGCCATATCGTATTCATTCAATGACATAGCAACACGTCCTAGCAGCATCCAGGCCACTTGATCATCACCACTTTGATCTAGTTTAGTGCGTAGCCCTAACGCAAACGCTTGTAATTCATTTTGGGTTAAAGGCTCGCCTTTTTGCATCACTGCACGTTCACCGTAGGCAGGTAAATTATCCATAGCGCTGTGCCAGTTCTGTAATTGCTGTTGTGAGCCAGTAGCAGTATAAAATATAGCCGTAAAAGCAATTAAAAATGCACTACCGGTTAACGCAAAGATACGGTTATTACCCTTACTCATCAGTGATTTTTCAGGTGATAACTCATTTAGTAAACGACGTTTGAGCTCAATCACAGACTCATCATGATTAGCTTGATCAATACGTTGATTTGCTAAATCATTCGCCAGCTCACCAAGGCGCTGATGGTAAATGGCAATAAGCTCTGAATTAGCATTGTAAGTGAGACTTTGTATGCGCTCTTTACTCAAAAAAGGCAATGCCACAAACGCCACAGCTAATAAGGTTAATAATGCAAAAGAAACCCACATTAGTATCATTTAAATCTGCTCCTGACGTTCATTTTTCGCAATGAGCTTGGCTAATAACGCCTCATCTTGCTCACTCCATGTTTGCTTAACCGCAGCCTTACGTTGTCGAAAAATAATAAAACCAAAGCCAAATACCACAATCAAAATAGGTAATACCCATAACACTAATGTTGCTGGCGTAACCGGCGGATCGTAGTGAACAAAATAGCCATAGCGGTCAATCATATATTCAATCACATCGTCTTTCGATTTGCCTTCTTTGACTAACGCCAATACTTTTTCGCGTAAATCTTTTGCAACCACAGCATCTGAATCTGCGATATTTTGATTTTGGCATTTAGGACAACGTAATTCTTTAGTTAACTCAGTAAATCGTTGCGCTTGTTCGTTGTTATCAAATTGGTACCGATCTTGCTCTGCCATAGCTATGCCACTAGCTAATATCATTAAAGCAATTATAAAATATTTCATGGCTGTAATTCCTGCATCAAGGGAGCAAATTTAGCACGCCAAACTCGTGGGTTTATATCGCCAGTATGGTGCAATAAAATGGTGCCTTTGCTATCCACTAAAAATGTTTCAGGTGCACCTGATACACCTAAATCAAGCGAAAGTGTACGATGTAAGTCAAGAATATTAAACTGATACGGATCACCTGCACGACTTAACATTGACGCCACTTCTTCACGAAGCGCTGACATATCAAATTCACCATCAAAGTCAGCATCGTAACTTTGCACATAGTAAAGCCCGATAATTTTAACGCCTTGCTCTCGCAATTGGGTTAAATAATCTAATTCAGCCAAACAGGTAGGACACCAAGTGCCCCACACATTGAGTAAATATACATCGCCTTTTAATTGGCTATCTTGCCAACGCTTTGAATCCTGCATTAAATCTGGTAAATCAAAAGCTGGCATCGGTTGACCTAACCGACCAGTTTGAATTTCTCTTGGGTTTGAAAACAAACCTTGAAATAAAAACACGCACACTAAAACAAACGCCAACAGAGGTATTAGCGCTAACAACTTGCGGTTCATACCAGCTTCTCCTGTGACTTATCAATGCTTTTCTTACTAGTGCGGTAACGTTTATCACCTAAAATCATAAAACCGGCAAGTGATATCAACACGCCACCAATCCACATCCAACGCACAAATGGCTTATGGTAGATACGCAGTGACCAACCACCGTTATTTAATTGCTCACCAAGGGCAAGGTATAAATCGCGGGTAAAGCCAGCATCAATTGCAGCCTCAGTCATAAATTGCATACCAATATCGTAACGGCGTTTTTCTGCATGCAGTATAGTAACTAGTTTATCATTTTTCAGGACACTCACTTCTCCAGCATGACCACTGTAGTTTGGTCCACGAATAGTGTTAACCCCTTCAAAGCGATACTGATATTGGTTTAACTGCACAATTTCGCCCGGCTTCATCGAAACATCACGTTCAACAGAGTACGCAGAAGTTAAAGTGACTCCTGCGATGACAAAGGCAATACCTACATGCCCTAGTACCATAGCCCAATAACTAAGTCCTAACCTTTTAAGGCCTTGGCTAAAGTTAGTTTGCACAGTAGCTTTAACATATAAATCAACACCGGTGGTGATCACAATCCATATCGCAAGCGTGGTCGCCAATAAAGTTAAAGGCGCTACGATGGCATAACTTGAATATAACCAAGTAGCACCGATTACTATGCTCATTAACGCTGAGACAAGGAGTTTATTTTGTAAAAAAGACAACTTGTTTTGCTTCCAACGTAACAGAGGGCCAATACCCATTAAGATGGCAAACGGCACCAAAATAATGGCAAACATTTTATTAAAGAATGGTTCGCCAATTGAAATACTGCCTAAGCCCATTTCTTTATGAACCATAGGTAATAAAGTACCTAGTAACACAATAAAAGTAGCAACCACTAAAAATATATTATTGAGCCATAATGCCACTTCACGTGATACCAGTTTATAGCGACCTTCGCTGCGTACTTGCGATACCCTAAATGCATATAACGTTAACGCACCGCCGACTACTATCGCTAAAAACGCTAAGATAAATAAACCACGATCGGGGTCGGTAGCAAATGCATGCACGGAGACAATAATGCCAGAGCGAACAATAAAGGTGCCCAGTAAACTTAATGAAAATGCAGCAATCGCAAGTAATACGGTCCATGATTTAAATACACCGCGTTTTTCAGTTACCGTCAATGAATGCAATAGCGCCGTAGCTACTAACCAAGGCATGAGCGATGCGTTTTCAACGGGATCCCAAAACCACCAGCCACCCCAGCCAAGCTCGGAATATGCCCACCAGCTTCCGATAGTGATACCTAATGTTAAAAATCCCCACGCAGTCATTGTCCACGGACGTGACCACTTAGCCCAAGTATTATCAAGTTTACCTGTTAATAATGCAGCAATTGCAAATGAAAAAGAGACCGATAGCCCAACATAACCCATATACAGTAAAGGAGGATGGATGATCATTCCGGGGTCTTGTAATAACGGATTAAGGTCGCGCCCTTCGACAGGAAAATACGGCAGTAATAATTCAAATGGGTTCGACATCCACAGAGTATAAAGCATAAAGCCAACCCCTAAAAAGCCTAACACACCTAATACACGTGCTCTTAATATCCAAGGTAATGAATTAGAGCGCAGTGCAACAACTGCAGTCCAACCAGCTTGCATAACTAACCATAATAAAATAGCGCCTTCATGGCCGCCCCAAGTTGAGGTGATTTTATAATACCAAGGCAAAGTACTACTTGAATGATACGCCACATACGCGACGGTAAAATCATCAGTTAAACTTGCATAAATAAGGGCTGCGAATGACAACAGTACGAATACAAATTGGCCGATAGCTAATGAAGGAGCAGCACGCATTAACCGTAAATTACCAGTATGTGCGCCCCACAAAGGAAAAATACACAATAAAACACTTAGCACCATAGCCAGTGTTAGAGAAAAATAACCGATTTCTGGGATCATCTTAATTGCCACTTTCTAAGTTATATTTTGGTTTTTCGTGTTTGATCCCCTTCACCGCTTCCGCAACTTCGGCAGGCATATACTCTTCGTCATGCTTAGCCAATACCTCGAACGCTTCTATTACATTAGGTTCAATCAACACACCTTGAGCAACAATCCCTTGCCCCTCACGAAATAAGTCAGGCAAAATACCTTGGTATTTAATCGTTACTAAGGGGCCTGTATCAATCAAGGTAAAGCTTACTTGTAGGCTGGTTTCATCCCGAATCACTGATCCTGGAACTACCATACCGCCAATACGCAACTTTTGACCAATATGCGGCTTTTCTTTATCTGGGCCTTTCCCCTCGATTAACTCACTTGGTGTATAAAATAGATTAATATTTTCTTGCAGAGCATAAAGTACTAAACCAATGGCGGCACCAATACCAAATACAATAGCGACGACGCCAAGCAAACGTTTCTTACGTCTTGGGTTCATGCATGATTCTCCTGCTTAGCGTGTTTAATGCGAGCTTCTCGTTCAGCTTGTTGCTGCACAGAAGCCATAATACGCTTTGTATCATTCAAAGAGCTTACTAAAATACCTAACAAAATCAGTGCACATGAACCAAAAGAAAGCCACACATAAAAGCCGTAGCCGCCCATGGCAATAAAATCAGAAAAAGAATCAAACTGCATAACTAACCCCTATTCAACAACTGGCGCACCCAAGGACGATGCTTTTCACGTTGTAAAATTTCATTTTTAAGACGCATCAAAGTCACCATACCGACAAAGCCGGCAAACGCGACTATATTTACCATTAATGGCCAAAACATACTTGGATCAATAGCTTTCGTATCAAACTTGGTAATACTGGCACCTTGATGCAAGGTGTTCCACCACTCAACAGAAAAATGGATGATTGGTAGGTTAATTACCCCCACAATAGCCAAAATAGATGCAGCTCGACCTGCTGCTTTTTTATCTTCAAAGGCATGATATAAAGACAATACCCCTAAGTATAAAAATAATAGAATGAGCTCAGACGTGAGTCGTGCATCCCATACCCACCAGGCCCCCCACATAGGTTTACCCCAAGCGGCGCCAGTAATAAGTGCAATTGCAGTTACACATGCACCAACAGGTGCAATAGCAATTACTGCTAACTCTGCATTACGAAGTTGCCATACCAAAGCGATCACTGCAGCTATGGCCATTGATGAATAAGCACCCATCGATAAAATAGCTGATGGTACATGAATAAAGATAATGCGATAACTGTCTTTTTGCTGATAGTCGGCAGGCGCATAGGCTAACCCCCAGACCCAACCAATAAGCATACAGACAACCGTTATCACGGTAAAATAGGGCAGTAACGTATTGCATAATTGATATGCACGCTCTGCTTTGGCGTAGGGATGTAACCACTTCCACATATTAACTTACACTCACTTTCAATGCTGACGATATGGCGATTGGTGCGCTGATAATTGCAATGACGAGCATCGCACCAAGGATGGCAAGCTGCCCACTATAATCCAGTGACATTGTACTGGTATCGATAGCAGACGTTGCAAAAATTAATACGGGGATATACAAAGGCAGGACCAATAAACTCATCAAAATACCGCCTTTTTGTAATCCCACAGTAAGCCCAGCGCCAATAGCGCCGATAAAACTAAGTAATGGCGTACCCAAGAGCAAGGTAAGCACCGTTGCAATCAATGCTTGATTGTCTAAATTTAATAACAAGGCGAACAGCGGCGTCATCAACACCAACGGCAAGCCAGTAATGATCCAATGGGCAACAACTTTACCGAGCACCGTTAACGGTAGCGGGTACGATGAAGCAATCAATTGCTCTAAACTACCATCATGATAGTCATCACGAAATAGTTTATCTAAGCCTAACATGGTTGAAAGTAAAGCGGCGACCCAGATAATACCAGGTGCCATACGGCTAAGTAGACCGGGCTCAGGACCAATTGCTAACGGAAATAATGTAATAACAATCAAGAAGAACAAAATGGGGTTTACGATTTCAGCACGCTGGCGAAATGCCAGCTGTAAATCTTTCTTACAAACGGCACTAAATAGCTGCCAATATGAATGCTGGCGTAACATCAGTGTCGGTACTCCAAAGTCACTGTTTGTAACTCATTAAAATGCGTAGTTAAATCTTGATGGGTAGTTAATAAAATCGCCCCACCTTGTTCTAGATGGGCTAAAAACCGTTGCTGTAAAAATGCAACCCCGGATTTGTCTAAGGCTGTAAATGGTTCATCCAGAACCCATAACTTCGCATCATTAAGCCAGAGCCTAATCAGCGCAACACGACGTTGCTGACCGGCTGATAGAGTACGCACAGGTACATCTTCAAGACCAACTAAGCCAATTTTAGCTAATAATGAGTAAAGATCTTGCTCAGTATTGTAACCTTGAATTTGCAACCAAAACCGTAGGTTTTCAATCGCACTAAGTTGACTATTCACCCCGGTTTTATGACCGATAAATAACAACTGTCGGGCAAATTCATCATAGTTTTTAGCAATTGATTCACCTTGCCACATAACTTGTCCTTCATCGGGCGCAGAAAAACCCGCAATTATACGCAACAGTGATGTTTTACCAGCCCCATTTGGGCCTGCTAATTGCATGATTTGACCTGATTTCAAGCTGAAATTAAGATCCGCAAACAAACAACGCTCTTGCTTGATGCAGGTGACGGACTTAATGTGTAACAAGATGATGATTCTCTATACCCAAAATTAGGCGTTAGTCTATCATAATGATAGGGTAATACGAATAATGCTTTGCACCTATTAACGAAAACTTGATTTAAATTAATGAACAAACCTACACAGATAACATTAGCGAATTCGCTTCCTATAAGTCATTCGTCACACAATGGCGTTGCACAGCAATTACCTGTTTTCAGCGAGCAAACACTCAGCGCTAAAAATATCGTATTCGCCAATGGCTCTGTGCAGATGGAAGTCTATATTGATAAGCATTGGCAAACATTGCGCTTAGCTACAACTGGCACTGAAACAAACACTCAAAAAATTGCCAGTGCCGATATTCAACTCAGTAATGATGGTAAACAACTCACTATTTTACCAAAACAAACTGAAATCAGCATACGCCAAACAAACCAGCTGCAAAGTGTTTTGAATTTTATTAATAGTGGTGATCAGGTCGATAATAAACCATTGTCGTTGCAAATTATTTTACAACCTGCTGCAAAATTACTGTTAAACCAATTACACGCCAGTATTCCTATCAATAAAGAAGTCGCCCAACTACTGCACAGTGAACAAGGCCTAAAAGCAATAATTACTCCGAACCGCAATAATTTTACCTTAAGTGTTATTAATCGCTTTGCTGATACACTTCACCAACAGCCAATCAGTCAAGCAAAACTTGCTCTTTGGCTAAGTAAACAAGTGCCTAATGGGCAGCTACAGCTAGATAAAAACGCCGTAATACTGAGTTTTAATAACTATAATGGCAGTATTAAATTAGTACCTCAGCAGCCGTTACAGAGCCACAGTACACACACAACTCAGCTTGGCGGAGTAATTCAAAAAGTACAATTAAATGCGCTTAATGAACAATTAATAATAAAAACGCAGCTACCAAAAATAGCCTTGCAGTTAAAAAATTCATTAGCCCATACTTTTAATTCACTGGTACAAAAAAGCCATGTACCAGGCCAGTTTAATACCCAAACAAGTGCAGCACCTAGTAGCCCCTCATTGGTCAGTAGCAGCCCAATAAGCTCGTGGTTACAAGACAGTTTTGCTGACTTAAAAACCCGAATAAGTGACGCAGTACGCTATTTTGAAAGCAAACCATTTAGTCAATTAGCAATGATCAGCAATAAATCAGCTGTAGCACAATCGCTAACACCAACACATCAAACTGCACAAACCTTATTACCCAAATCACTCCGGCAAATAAACCTTGTGGCAATGGCGACAAGCAACACCCAACCATTACTGGCAGATATCAGTCAAGGTACCGCGCTGCCAAAGCATTATCACCAGTCGCCTCCCCTGGTACAGTTATTTCAGCGATTAAAAGCCGGTTTAGCAAGTATTACAGAGCCTAATGTGGTTAAAAATAACAGTACTACTGCGGCGCCACTGAGCAACGATACAGATAGCCATCAGCAATTAAATAAACTAGCCGCCGCGATTCAATCCAGCAAGCAAACTGCAGTAGCGCAAAATAAAATACCGCAGGTTACTGCTAATCCAAAACAAACAGCCGCTGATATTCATGCTCAACCGACTCAACCGGCTCAGCTAAATAAAGAACCTATCACTAAAGCGCCGGCACGCAGTTCCGAACAAATTCTACCCAGCAAAATCAATAGTACAACTGTCAATGTCAGTGATAATAGCGCTGCAGCCAAAACAGTTATAGCCGATGCTCAGCAAAAATTAAAAACAACTCCACCGTTTGCTGCTGGGGTAGATACCAAAGTAGCATCTCTAACAGCACAGTTAAACAACGACAATCTAAAAGCAAGTACCCACTCACATATCGATGCACCATTAAAAGGGCCGATAACTAGCGCTTTGCCAGCCAGCCAGATTAGCTTGCCACTGGAAGCCAAATTATTGGCACCACTTTTAAAAACGCCTATCGAAAAGCCGCTGCCTAATTTTAAATCAGCAGCAAACTACGATAAACAGCATATCGCTTCACAAATTGATAAACTAGCAACGACCAAAGTGAGTGATAATGTCGATTTAAATCGGCTAGTCAATCAAGCTTTTAGCCGCATGATTGACAGCCAATCGTTGCAACCGTTAACCATTCAACGAGAAATACTCAGTGTTTTACGTCCAGAAAGCTTAACAAATAGTGCCCTGCAAAATAGTTTTAGCCAATCTGTTGAGCATTTGGCCGTGGCTATTTTAGCGGCTCCAAGCTTAGCAAATATCAGCGCATTGAATTTTAATAGTCAAAGCTCACTTGATGCTTTACTCCAAGTATTGGTGCCTAACTTTAAAGCAATTAACCCACAGAAACTGCAAGAACAATTACTACAGCCACAATCACAAGCATTAGCGGCTGAGCTGAGCCAAATAAAAACTGCAATTAGCCAAATTAACACGACCCCCATAAATCAGCAGCCTGATAATAATCCGTTAGTACAATTTTTACTGCCGATGCGACTGCCACCGGAAACCGCACAGACAGAAATTTCATTAGGGCAATATAAAAAACCAAGCCAAAATAAACTCGAAGATAAAAATGTTTGGTTTGTGCGACTTAATTTTGATTACGCAGAGCTAGGCCAATTACAGATCACCGCTGAATTAATGGATAAAGCACTAGATTGTCAATTACTTGCCTCAAGCCAAGATATCACCGCAATGGCTCATCCGCATCTTGAGAGTTTGCGCCATAAATTAACAGCTCATGGCTTACAAGTTGGTGAAATGAAGCTAAGCCAAGGTGCGCCGCAACACCAAGCTTTTTATCAGTCCCATGCCATTATTAATATTAAGGTTTAAACCATGAGTGAGATACCAAAACATAAGTCTGCAATTGGTTTAGTTTACGAAGCCGGTCGCACTCCTACAGTCAGTAGTAAAGGGTTTGGTGAGCTCGCAGAAGAGATCATTAAAGCCGCAGAAGAAAAAGGAATTTTGATCCACAAAGATGAAGCTTTGGCTAAAACGTTATCGCATTTAGAGCTTGGCGAAGAGATCCCAAGAGAACTGTATTATGTGATTGCCGAACTGATTGCTTTTTCATATGTACTGCGGGGTAAATTTCCACCTGGCTGGCAAGACTTTCAAGGCAAGTTAAATATTCAGGCGTAAAAAATAAAAGGCGCTAATTAGCGCCCTTTTGATGATGTAACGACATTAATAGTTCGGCTTCGGCACGCGGAAGTTCACATTCTCGTATGATCTCTTCAATATCGGCACCTAGTTCAACCATTTTCACTGCTCGAGAATAAATTTTCGCATCAGGATCGTCATATTTTTGCGCATCTTGTAACTGCGCTAACTCTTGATTTCGCTGCTCTACAGCAACTAAGCGCTTACCAATACTTAGCATACCGGTGCGCATTTCTGCGACTTCACTGCGTAAAATACTGAGCTGTTGTTGAGTTTCTTGCAGTTGCAGTATTTTGCTTTTTAATGCTGCAGCGTACTTATTATTATTAATAAAAATTAGTCCCAGGCATACTAACACCAGTACAATTGAGACTCCAAGCAACGAGTATAACAACATAGTTTTTCCGTAAGCGTTATAAATCGCTCAACTCATCCCACTCTTCGTCATTTAGTAATTTATTTAAATCAACTAAAATCAATAATTCACCATCACGATTACTAACACCTTGAATAAACTTGGCACTTTCTTCAGTACCAATGTTTGGTGCACTATCAATTTCTGAGCTACGCAAATAAACCACTTCTGCTACACTGTCGGCTAAGATACCAATAACTTGCTCTTCAGCTTCAATAATTAATACTCGTGAATTGTCTGTTGCTTCTGCAGACATCAAACCAAATCGTGCACGCGTATCGATTACTGTTACAACATTGCCACGTAAATTAATAATCCCTAAAACATAGCTTGGAGCACCTGGTACTGGAGCAATCTCTGTGTAACGCAAAATTTCTTGCACTTGCATCACATTCACACCATAGGTTTCTGATTCAAGCTTAAAAGTTACCCACTGCAATACTTCATCATTGCCATCGGTATTTTTACTGCTTGATAATAATCTTTGTTCACTCATGTTATTACTCCAAATATCGTTACTGGTCGCGGCTATCTAAACCTTGCTCTAATAATTGACCTAAGCTTTGCACATCAATTAAGGCACACATTTTTTCTTTAATTACACCTGCAAGCCAAGGCCGCTTGCCACTTTTAGCTCGCCATTTTACATCTTCACTACGTAGTGTAATATTATTAACTAGCTTTTCAGCCAACAATCCCCATTGGCTATTACCTAAAGTAATTAAGTATTGGTAGTTTAATTTGTCTTCTAACTCTTGGGTATACTTTTCTGGCATCACCCAGCGAGCAGTATCGACTACATTAAGATTCTCATCACGATTTAGCATCACTCCTTTAAACCACTTGGGTTTACCAAAAAGCTGATTAACTTCACCTAATTGATGAATACCACCTAATGCTTTTAATGGTACAGCGAGAGTCAGCCCTGCCACTTCAAAGAATAACGCCTGAAACTCGCCGTCAAAATAATCTTCTTGACGCTGTACAGGAGTCTTGTCTTTAGCAATATTTAACTGTTCGCTCACTTTAGCTATATCTTTGATATTAGCTTGGATCTGTGGTTTCTCAAGGAGCGGTGTAATTTGCGCTGGTATTTCTTTCTCAAGGCTCGTCTTTGGCTCATCAAGTGCGTTTGGCTGCACAATCGTTTGCTGCGATGCCTTTAGTGGCATTTTATTGCTACTTTCTGTGGATGGAACTTGTTCGAGTAATTTTGCAACCGGGTGTAAGTCTGTTGACTCATCGTCTTCGCACAGTAAAGCCCCCAAGTACTGGGTCATTACTTTTTCATTAGCAAATAATTGCTTACTCATTCATTAACCTTGTTCAATCAAATAATCGAGTAATGCGCGATAAGCATAAACACCTCTTGAGCGTGGACAATACTGAATCGGTACTTGTTGAGCTAAACTTGCAT
This sequence comes from Pseudoalteromonas sp. SG41-1, assembly GCF_014164575.1. Classification (NCBI taxonomy): domain Bacteria; kingdom Pseudomonadati; phylum Pseudomonadota; class Gammaproteobacteria; order Alteromonadales; family Pseudoalteromonadaceae; genus Pseudoalteromonas; species Pseudoalteromonas sp. SG41-1. The sequence goes on along the minus strand of NZ_JACJFL010000005.1, from coordinate 96,411 downwards.
CACGGAACTTAGTGTCTACGGGTATTACCCCTGGCCATACTTTTTCTTGGTACGTTTGCTGTAATGTCTTATATGCTTCAAGGGATGCATTTGTGCGCTTATCATACATTGTAGGGATAATGGTATATTGATACTGCTTTGATTGCGAGCTTTGCATTAATTCCATGGTCCGCATCATTCGGTCAAGCCCTTTGAGAGCTAAAAACTCAGTTTGTACTGGCACTAAAATGCGCTCACTTGCAGCCAATGCGTTAACCATTAAGACACCTAACACTGGCGGGCAATCTAAAATAGCATAATCATAATGCTCACTAATTTTTGCTAAGGCTTTTTTTAAGATAAGCCCCATTCCGGTCTTATTACCCATACTACGATCGAGTGTCGCTATAGCCATAGTTGCAGGAAGAATATCTAAGTTGTCTATGTTCGATGGACACAAAGCTTGCAATATTTCTTCACTTGCCATGGTGTTACCACGGGCAAATATATCATACACACTAACTTCTAAATCTTCTGAATCAATGCCAAAGTAATACGTTAAAGATGCATGAGGATCGGTATCAATCAGTAATACCCGCTTTCCTTGCAGCGCTAATATACCAGCTAAACTCACAGCCGTGGTCGTTTTCCCTACTCCGCCTTTTTGATTTGCTACCGTCCAAATTTTCACATCACACCTTATTTTTGTTCGTTGCGCGTTGTAATTCGTATACCACCGTGTGGGAGTTGGATCACTTTAATAGTGTTATCATCACTTGGCAACTCAATTGGCTGCTCAGCTTCAGTTTCTATTGCTGATTGCTCGATTGATACAATGGGCTTGGGTGGTAAACCATATTTTGATAATGCAACGACTACTTTACGATTTTCAGCGCGCCCTTGCTCTGTATCATTATCAGAAAAAGGAGAATACTGACCGTAACCTTCGATGGCCATTCGCGCAGGGTTGATACCCAATGCATCAAGTTCGACTAAAATAGAGGTCGCTCTTGCAACAGATAGCTCCCAATTAGAACGAAACATTTCATTATGAATAGTTTCATTATCGGTATAACCACGTACTCTGACGTAGTTATCTACAGGAGCAATAATATCGTTCACTAATTTTATTACTGCTTTCGCGCGTTGATGCGCCACAGCACTGCCACTGGAAAATAACATTCCTGAGCTTAACTCAATAATCAACCAGTCTTGGTGTAACTCTAAACTTGCTTCGCCATCGCGTATTTCATCGATCAAAGCTGATTGTAATTTAGTTAATAAACTATCTAGCGGTTTACCTAAGTGTTTTTGTTTTATGTTACTGGTGTCGCTTTGGCCATCAAGTAACTGCGGGCCAACTTCTTGCTTTTGAATACTCTCACCAAACAACAGTTCTTTTTCTGGGCTTACTCTGTCGGTTAATAAACCAGTACCGGTCACACCTTGGCCTTCTTGGCTATACTGACGAGCTGACTTGTCAAAAACCTGCTCCAGCGAATCAGATAAAATTTGGAAGCTTTCTTCTTTATTAATCGCAATCGCATACATCACTACAAAGAATGCAAACATAATAGTCATGTAATCGGCGTACGACACTAGCCAACGTTCTGTATGCTGACTTTTGGTCGATGAGTGACGAAGTCGACGGCGCATCATAATAATTATTCTTGCAGCTGACTTGGACGCTCTACACGATACGCTTCAAGTTTCAGCTCAATATTGACAGGGCTATCACCTTGGCTCATTGCAATAATTCCTTCAGCTAATAACTCATGAAACAGCATCTTTTGTTCTACTTGTTGTTTTAGCTTATTAGCCATGGGTAAAAACAGTAAATTTGCTAAACCAACCCCATAGATGGTCGCGATAAAAGCCGTCGCAACCCCCGCACCTAACTTTTCAGGCTCAGTGATAAATGACATTGCTTGGATCAGACCAAGCACTGCACCTAATATACCGATAGTAGGACTGTAACCGCCCAACGCCTCGTACACCCGGCTGGCTTCAAGTAAACGTTCCCTTTCTAACAATAAATCAATTTCTAACGCATCTCTAAGTTTTTGCTCGCTGTTACCATCAATCAATAAACTCAGGCCTTTGGCAACGTACGGGTCTGGATGTGTTAATGCTACTTCTTCAAGCGCTAAATACCCTTCTTGGCGAGCTTTTTGTGACCAACTTTTAACTTGCTCAATTGCCCTGTCGATATCATGACTTGGAGGAAAAAACACCCAATGACTTATTCTTAAGACTTTATTAAACGTATGTGCCGGTGTTTGTAGCATTACAGCACCTAACGTACCACCCAAAACAATAATTAATGCTGGGCCATTAAATAAAGCACTTACAACCCCACCCTCTAGTGAGTAACCATAGCCAATCGCCAAAAGTGCAACGAACAGGCCTAAAAACGACAACTTATCCACAACCAATTTCTCGAACTAACCGATTAGCAACCTCTTCAAGTGCGATACTTGCCGACGATAGCCCAGCGTTAGCAACCGCCTGTGGCATACCATATACCACACTGGTTTTTTCATCTTGCGCCCAAATAGTGGCGCCGGCTTGTTTGAGCATTCTTGCACCATCTCGTCCATCAGCGCCCATGCCTGTAAGTACCACAGCTAACACATCACCTTGAAAAGATTTGGCTGTACTAGCAAAAGTAACGTCAACACTGGGCTTATAAGTGATCCGCGCACTGTCGTCCTCAAAAACACGTAACGTGCGATTTCCACCTCGTCCCTCAACCAGCATCTGTTGACCACCTGGCGCTAGATAAGCGACGCCTGGCATTAATCGGTCGCCTTGTTGTGCTTCTTTTACTTTTATTTTGCACAAGCCATTTAAACGAGCGGCAAATGCTGGCGTAAACGCAGCTGGCATATGCTGTATTAACAAAATGGGATGTGGGAAATTGGCCGGCAACTTAGTCAAAATAGTTTGCAGTGCGACAGGCCCCCCTGTGGAGGTGCCTATTGCAACTATTTGATATTTCTTACCCGAAGCACGTGTATTAGCTGCAATGTTCGAAGCGGGCGCTGTGCTGCGGTTAAAACTTCTATCAGGTTGAGTTATCGCAGGTCGACTTGTTGTACCTGCAGAAACGGAAGGTATTGATGTCGGTGTCGGCCTACTGAAGCGTGATAGACGCTTGCGTCCAATTTCTTTTACTTTATTTTGTAATAACTTAATCGCATCTTCATTATTACGAGCAATGTCTTCAAATTTTTTCGGTAAAAAATCTAAAGCACCCGCATCAAGTGCGTCTAAGGTTGCTGTTGCGCCATCACGGGTCAAGGAAGAGAACATCAGAATTGGGGTTGGATTTGCTGCCATGATCTCTTTTACAGCACTAATACCATCAAGCACAGGCATTTCAACATCCATAGTGATTACATCTGGACGCAATTGATTTGTCTTGTCTACCGCTTCTCTGCCATTTACCGCAAAACCAATTACTTCAATATCCTTATCTTGCTCGAGTATTTCGCTCACCCTGCGGCGAAAGAAACTTGAATCATCAACAACTAAAACTTTAACTGCCATTGGCATACTCTATGTAAATTTTATCTGTGAGAGCCATATATAGCTCTCACAATAAGATAAGAATTGGACTAACCTGCGTAATGTTTTAACAGGTTTGGAACATCTAAGATTAGCGCTATACCACCGTCAGACGTGATCGTTGCACCTGCCATACCAGGTGTTCCTTGTAGTAAAGCATCAAGCGGTTTAATAACAACTTCTTCTTGACCAATCAATGAATCCACTACAAAACCAACTTGTTGCGTACCTATTTGTACAATTACAACATGGCCTTGAGCTTTGCGTAATGATCTGTCAGCACCTTTGACTAACCAATGTTCTAAATAAAACAACGGTCGTGCTTTCTTACGAACAATAATGGTTAATTGGCCATCAACTACATTCGTTTTAGTTAGATCTAGGTGGAATATTTCATTAACACCAGCCAGTGGTAATGCAAATGTTTGCTCACCGACAACCACCATCAATGTCGGCAAAATAGCCAACGTTAACGGAACTTTAATTTCTAGGATTGTACCTACACCTAGCTCAGATTGAATACTCACAGAACCATTTAGTTGGGTAATTTTGGTTTTCACCACATCCATACCCACACCACGACCCGAAATATCAGAGATCTGTTCTTTGGTGGAAAAGCCTGGTGCAAAAATAAGGTTATAGGCTTCTGTATCAGATAATCGAGCAGCTTGCTCGTGATCAAGCACCCCTTTATTGATTGCTATTTTTTTCAGCTTTTCGGGATCCATACCAGCACCATCATCTCGGATGGTAAGCAAAATATGATCACCTTCTTGCGATGCTGATAAAGTTACAGTCCCAGTCCTTGCTTTACCTGCCGCTTCACGCACATCAGGCATTTCAATACCGTGGTCTACAGAGTTACGCACCAAGTGGACTAAAGGATCTGCCAGTGCCTCAACTAAGTTTTTATCTAAATCAGTTTCTTCACCCACGAGCAATAAATTGATATCTTTTTTCAAACTGCGGGCTAAATCACGTACTACGCGAGGGAAACGACCGAACACTTTCTTGATCGGTTGCATCCGCGTTTTCATCACCGCACCTTGCAAGTCCGCAGTTACTACATCAAGGTTTGAAATGGCTTTACCCATCGCTTCACTTTCAGTATTGGTTGCTAAACTGACTAGGCGATTGCGCACTAGCACAAGTTCACCGACCATATTCATTATTTGATCAAGGCGTTTTGTATCAACGCGCACAGTGGTATCAGCTTGTGGTGGAACTGATTTTTTCGCAACAGCTGTCGCTGGAGCTGGCTTTTCAGCCGCTTTCGCAGGCTCAGACACTGCTGGTTTAGGCGCAGGTTTAGCTGCGGCAACAGGTGCTGGGGGAGGGACTGGTTTTTGAGCGGGTGTTGGCTCAGTATCTGCAACTGCTTGCGGTGCACTCCCTTTGCCGTGCAATTCATCTAATAATGCTTCAAACTCATCATCGCTGATCTCGTCTGGACTATTACTTTTAGTTGGCTCTGATGACGCTTGGGGCGGTTTAGGCGCAGTATTTTCGGTGCTTGCAGCATCTTTATTACTGACCAAACCAAAGCTACCAACACCATGTAATTCATCTAATAAATTATCGAATTCGTCATCAGTAATATCACTATTTGATGACTCATTGCTAACTGTTACTGCTGGAGTTACAGGACTTTGTCCTTTTCCATGCAGCTCATCTAGCAAACTTTCAAATTCATCTTCTGATATATCATCGATTTGAACATCTTTTTTATCGCTATCAACTTGACCATCAAATAACAAGTCAAATGCAAATGGATCATCAGAATCATCTAAAATAGCATCAGCATCAACAACAGGAGTATCGTCTGCAGGCTCAGCAGCGCCAGTTAGTTCTTCAGCAGTTGGCGGCAATCCCAATTTATGTAACACAGCCAGCAACTCTGGATTTGCAGGTTCTGGTTTTTCTCGGCTTTGGATGGTCGCAAACATTTCGTTGATAGTATCGAGCGCTTGCAAGATCACGTCCATCAGCTCAGAATTAACCTTACGAACACCTTGACGCAATAAATCGAAAACGTTTTCTGCACCGTGACAAGCGTCAACTAGCTCAGTCATACTTAAAAAACCTGCGCCGCCTTTTACCGTATGAAAACCACGGAAAATTGCATTGAGTAATTCGGTATCATCTGGGTTATTTTCAAGCTCCACCAGCTGTTCTGACAAAAGCTCAAGAATTTCTCCAGCCTCTACTAGAAAATCTTGTAAAATATCTTCATCGACTTCAAAGCTCATGCAGTTCTCTCCTCTTAGAAGCCCAAGCTTGATAATAAATCATCAACATCATCTTGCCCTGAGACAACATCATCACGAGATTCTTTATCAATAATTGGCCCTTCAGGGCCTGCAAGTGTATTTTCAGCAGGCGGTTTTTCAATGACTGGTGCTATTGTTTTTGTTTCGCTATCATCTTGGCTACCAAATGCTGTCAACAAGTGGATCAAGCTGTCTTCTACTTCTCTAACAAGCTCTATCACTCGACGGATCACTTGACCTGTTAAATCTTGAAAATCTTGTGCCATCAAGACATTGGTCATGAGTCCTTGCAACTCATCCGTTTTAGTTTGCGAGCTATTCATGAACTTATCTAAGCTGTGGCATAATGTTTTAAACTCACCTAGCTCAATTTCACGATTCATTAAACGATCCCAAGTGGGTTTAATGTCTGAAATATCATCTGCAAGCTGTTGGGCAATTGGTAAACTTGCTTCTACAGCATCCATGGTTTTATTAGCAGCGTTCTCTGTCATTTCCATAACATAGTTTAGACGCTGCTTAGCATCGGGGAGTGCGTCTTTGGTCAAATCAGCTAAACGTGTATCAAGCTCAAAATTTTTCAACGCATCATGAAGCTGACGCGTAAGTTTGCCTACTTCGGCAAATAATTCTGATTGCTCTTTTGACGCCGCATCAATAATTAACTGATCAGCTTTATCTTGTTCACCATTTTCAAGGTAAACCACAAGCTGCCGGGCTTGTTCTAAACTGATCTGAGGCGCAGCTGGTGCTGACATAAGCCTCTCCTATTTATTTAACCTAAACGCTCAAACACTTTTTCCAATTTGGTTTTCAGTGTTGCGGCTGTAAATGGTTTAACGATATAGCCGTTAACACCAGCTTGTGCAGCAGCAACAATTTGTTCTTTTTTAGCTTCTGCTGTTACCATTAAAACAGGGATGTGTTTCAGGCTGTCATCGGCCCTGATAGCGCGCAAGAGGTCAATTCCTTGCATGCCAGGCATGTTCCAATCTGTTACTACAAAATCAAATTCTTGATTCTGCAACATCGGTAAAGCTGTTGAGCCATCATCAGCTTCTTGTACATTTGTAAAACCCAAATCTCTTAACAGATTTTTGATAATACGTCTCATCGTCGAAAAATCATCAACAACAAGAATTTTCATGTTTTTATCCAAAACATCCTCCGGTGAGGTCTGAACCTATATTTACTTACTACTAGTTAATCCAGTCATTGATTTTTGCTTTGAGCTTAATCATCGCCTGACCATGTATCTGACTCACACGCGATTCGCTTACATCGAGTATATGTCCAATCTCTTTTAAATTCATTTCATCATTATAATAAAGCGACAATACTAACCCATCTCGTTCAGGTAAAGATTGTATAGCTGTTAATAATGATTGATTAAAACGTTCATTTTTAACGTTATTAAAGGGCTTGTCTAGTGCTAAATCATGTCCCACTGGTGTGATAACATCTTCATCAATTCCCAAGTCTTCTATACCTAAAACCTTACTTGAATTTACATCACTAAGAATATGATGGTACTCATCTAGCGTAATATCAAGTTTTTCAGCAACTTCACTATCTTTAGGTTCTCGATTCAGGCTGCTTTCTAGCTCACTAATCGCTTCAGCAACTCTGCGGCTATTACGGTGCACTGAGCGAGGAGCCCAATCACCTCGGCGCATTTCATCCAGCATCGCACCACGAATACGAATGCCTGCAAAGGTTTCAAAGCTTGCACCTTTAGTCGCATCAAAGTTTTTTGATGCTTCAATTAACCCTATCATCCCCGATTGAATCAAATCATCGAGTTGCACACTCGCGGGTAAACGAGCGATCAAATGACAAGCCACTTTTTTAACTAAAGAAGCATGTCGCTCAACAATCACATTTAAATTTTGTGTCGATTGATATCCCATCGCTTTATTCACCGATGCCGTCATAGTTAGCCGTTTACTAATTTTTCTATGAAAAATTCTAAATGGCCAGATGGTTGATTAGGTATAGGCCATTTAACTGCTTTTGTCGCTAATGTTTTAAATGCAATTGCCGCTGGAGAATTTGGAAATAAATCAACAATTACTTTTTGACGACGAGTTGCTTTACGCATGTTTTCATCATAAGGGACTGTTGCAACCAATTCCATTGAGACATCCAAAAAGCGATCCGTTACTTTTGAGAGCTTAGCAAATAGTTCGTGGCCTTCACGCATACTGCGCACCATATTAGCAACTATTTTAAACTTATACACACCATGCTCACGACTCAACACTTTGATTAATGCATAAGCGTCGGTTATTGAGGTCGGTTCATCACATACTACTACCATGACATCTTGCGCTGCGCGCGAAAAACTTAATACCATGTCAGAGATACCAGCAGCAGTATCAACAATTAATATATCAAATTCGGTATTCAACTCACTAAAAGCACGAATTAATCCAGCATGTTCTGATGGAGAAAGTTCCACCATACTTTGTGAGCCTGACGTCGCTGGTACTATTTTAATTCCTGCAGGCCCTTCAACTAAAATTTCATCGAGCTCACATTCACCTGATAGTACATGAGATAGATTACGTTCAACCCGAAGCCCTAACATCACATCACAATTTGCTAAACCCAAATCGGCATCCAGAACTAACACTCGGTTTCCGAGCTGACCCAACGCAATCGCAGTGTTAAGTGAGACGTTAGTTTTCCCTACGCCACCTTTACCACCTGTTACAGCGATAACTTTAACGCCGTTATTATTGTTTTGACTCATTTTACGCAGGCCACTTGCTTGATCTAATACTGTGTTAATCATACATCCCTACTGTGCTTGACGCTACTGCTTGGCGTCGTGAATGTTGTGCTTTTGTTCTTTTTAAATACAATTGTTCTGCTTTTTTTACTAATTTCTCTGCATTGGCGACCCGAATGTCCTCTGGAACGCGCTGACCGTTAGTAAGATACCCTATTGGAAGGCGATTTTGAATCGCTATACTAATAATCTCACCTAAACTTAATGATTCGTCTAATTTAGTGAAAATACAGCCACTTAATTGTACCTTCTTAAAATGTCTTACGGTTTCTTGTAAAACATTAATTTGTGCGGTCGCACTGAGCACTAAATAATTGCGAATATCGACACGTTGATTACGCATTAGTGTATTTAGCTGCTCAGTTAAACGTAAATCACGTTGGCTCATTCCCGCAGTATCTATTAATACTAGACGCTTATTTCGTAAATGATATAAAACTTCTGCTAATTCATTGGCATCTTTAACTTGTTTTACACCACAACCGATGATCCGGCCATAAGTAGCTAACTGTTCATAAGCGCCAATACGGTAAGTATCAGTGGTAATTAGCGCAACTTTATCTGCGCCATATTTTTGTGCGCCAAGGGCTGCAAGTTTTGCCACGGTTGTAGTTTTACCTACCCCAGTAGGACCAACAAGTGCATATACCCCGCCTTGGCGAAGGATTTCGTTATTTGTAGTATGCATTTGGTTTTCAACCATTTGCAATAGTGCTTGCCAGGCTTGCTGACGTGACACATCGTCCGGAATAAAGCAGGCCATTTGCTCTGCAACTTCACTGTCGATACCCATTCCAACTAAACGATCGATCATGCATGCGCGAGTAGGATCGCGACGCGCTAAATCTTGTTGCATCAAACCCGATACCTGATACTCAAGTAATTGACGCATCGCAGCCATTTCATCACGCATAGCGGTGATTTCATCTGTTTTGGCTGCACTTTTTGTTAGCATTGGAGTATCTAAATCATCAAAACCACTTTCTAGATCATCATCAAAACCTAAGCTATGTGCTTGCGTTTGTGGACGCGGCGCAGTATCGCGACGAGCAAAGTCACTATGCGCTTGTGGTTCATGGCGAGCTTGCTGTGCTTGATGTTGTTGCTGTGGTTGATACTGAGTAGATGTATCAATCCCTGACTGGCTAAACATAGACGCAAGCTCAGGTGAGCGTGGACGCGGTGATTGGCGCTCTAATAATGCTTGTAAGCTATCAGCTACCGCAGCTTGCGGCTCATGCTGCGCACGTTGTGGCGCAGGTTTAACAAAGTTAGCATTCGTTTGCGGTTGCGCCTTAGCAACATGTGGTTGTGCCGGTGCTTTCGGGGCTGCTTTTTCATAATCAACGGCGGCAACAATCTCTACCCCATTGGCTAATTTTTTATTTGACATGATTACAGCATCTACACCGAGTTCATCTTTAACTTCTTTCAGTGCGGTGCGCATATCTTTAGCAAAAAAACGTTTTATTTTCATGGTTCAACCCCTTTAAAATCCGATTATTGGCCTACTGAGCTGACAATCTTGATCTGTCTTTCGTCTGGTACCTCTTGATAAGACATCACTCGCAATCCTGGAATGGTGTACTTAACAAAACGAGATAACACAGTGCGTAACATTCCTGACGTTAGCAATATCGAAGGTTCACCGGCCATTTCTTGGTTTTGATGCGCTTCATTTAATGATTGTTGAAGTCGCTCTGCAAGTCCTGGCTCTATTCCGGCACCTTCGTCGCCTGCATTTTGTAGTGACTGATGCAACATCTGTTCCAACTCAGGCGCCAAGGTTATGACAGGGATTTCTGATGACATTCCAACCGCGTCTTGAACAATTAATCTGCGCAGTGAAATTCGCACTGCTGCGGTTAATACATCAGGATCTTGGCTTCGAGGGCCATACTCAACAAGGGTTTGTACAATTGAACGCATATCGCGAATAGCAACGCCTTCATTTAATAAATTTTGTAATACTTTAACAATTGCTGTTAGTGGTAAAATATCTGGCACTAGCCCTTCAACTAAACGAGGATGACTTTTTGCCAGCATATCTAATAGATTTTGCACTTCCTCGTGGCCGAGTAACAAGGCCGCGCTGTTAGTTAGTAACTGACTAATATGCGTTGCTACCACAGTCGCTGCATCAACCACGGTATAACCGAGTGATTGTGCTTCATCTTTTTGATCTGGTTTGATCCAAATAGCGTCTAGACCAAAGGCAGGATCTTTAGTAGCAATCCCTTTTATTGGACCAAATACTTGGCCAGGATTAATAGCCAACTCATCACCATGCTTAAGCTCGCCCTCACCACTTGAAACACCCATCATGGTAATTCTGTATGCATTTGGGTCTAACTCTAAGTTATCGCGAATATGCACCGGTGGAATTAAAAAACCAAGTTCTTGAGATAACTTTTTACGTACTCCTTTAATTCGGTTTAATAATTCGCCACCTTGTGATTGATCAACTAATGGAATTAAGCGATAGCCAACTTCGAGGCCAATTACATCAACTTGTTGTACATCATCCCAACCTAGCTCTTTTTGCTCTTGCTTGTTAGCAACACCAGTGCCTGTTGCACCGCCATTGGCAGCTTCTGCTTCCTTAGCAGCCGCTTCTTTGAGCTTACTTTGCTGGGTGTAATACGCTAAATAACCAAGTAAAGCACCAAGGCTTAAAAAGGCAAAATGTGGCATACCCGGGACCAAACCCATCACGATTAAAATACCCGAAGCAATAAATAATGATTTTTCGTTACCGAGTTGTTTCTTAAATTGATCGCCCATATTGAGCGATTCATTTTGACGAGTAACAACAATTGCAGTGCCAATAGATAACAGTAATGATGGTAATTGTGCAACTAGACCATCACCAATGGTCAGTAAGGTATACACTTCCATTGCGTTACCAAAGCTTAAATCATGCTGGATCATACCAACAAACAAGCCGCCAACAATATTGATGATCAGTATCACTATACCAGCAATCGCATCACCTTTTACAAACTTACTCGCACCATCCATCGAGCCATAAAAGTCCGCTTCACGGGTGACTTCTTCACGGCGGTCTCGTGCTTGCTCTGCACTAATAAAACCCGCATTCAAGTCGGCATCAATGGCCATTTGTTTGCCTGGCATCGCATCTAAGGTAAAGCGTGCCGATACCTCAGAGATCCTGCCTGCGCCTTTGGTGATTACCACAAAGTTGATGATGATCAAAATCAAAAACACCACTAAACCAACTGCGTAGTTGCCACCAATTACCACTGAACCAAAAGCTTCGATTACTTTACCTGCGGAATCGCCACCGTTATGGCCTTCAAGCAGCACCACCCGGGTACTGGCAACATTTAGTGCCAAACGCATAATAGTTGCAATCAATAGTACTGCGGGAAACATCCCAAATTCAACAGGCTTCATGGTGTAAACTGTCACTAACAACACCACTAATGCTAAAGCTATATTAAACGAGAAAAGAATGTCGAGTAAAAATGGCGGTAACGGTAAAATCACCATGCCCAGCGCAGCGAGCACCAGCAAAGGTGTACCAACACCTTTTAAATACTCTTTTTTATCTTTATTAAGTTGTTGTAATACAGCTTTAAATTCCATAATTCTACAATTTCAAAAAATTGACACTAAACGGAATTTGCAATAACTATTCCAAGTTATTAATTACGAGCTTAAAAGAATACTGATTATTCAAATCAATACTTATAGGCATCTGGAATTGGGAGTGTTTTATTCAATTTTGTAGGGCGTTTACCACGGCCTTTTTGAAAGCGTTTAAGCTGAAATACATAAGCTAAAACTTGTGCGACTGCAGTAAATAGTTGGTCAGGGATTTGTTCTCCTACTTCGGCAGTATGATACAGTGCTCGAGTAAGCATGGGGGACTCTACAATGGGTACCTCGTTACCTATGGCTATTTTTCTAATTTGCATCGCCATCTCATCAACGCCTTTGGCAACTAATATAGGCGCGCCAGCGCGCTCTGTGTCGTACTTTAATGCCACAGAGTAATGAGTAGGGTTGGTAACAACTACATCGGCATCTGGCACATCCTGCATCATGCGTCGCTGCGACATTTGTCTTTGCGTTTGCCTTATACGCGCTTTAATTTGCGGATCACCTTCAGAATTTTTATATTCATCTTTGACTTCTTGTAGAGTCATTTTTAATTCTTTGTGATGTTTATGGCTTTGATATGGCGCATCAATCGCAGCAATAATGGTTAAGGTGCAGGTCAGCCCTAAAAACATCCATGCGAGTATCTCTAAGGCATGAATGATATTGCCCGGCGCACTTTCAATACTCAGATGAAGAATTTCATCAAAGAAGGTGTTGATCAAAAAAATGGCAAAGCCCGCCACGACCACAAACTTTAAAATCGATTTCACCAACTCGACGCCCGCTTGTGGACCTAACATCCGCTTTATACCTTTTGCTGGTGACATTTTACTGGCTTTGGGTGCTGCCGCCTCCCAACTAAAGTTAAAACCACCTAACAAGGTATTACCTATGATACCCGCCAGCACAATAATAAACACGAACATCGCCATCGGAAATACTAGCGCATCGGCCACCGCTCCCCACACAGAAAACATTTTCGTAGTATCGTAGGTTTCATTGCGGTTCAAACTGAGCATGCGACCCATTATATTATACAGTCCCTTGCCAATCTCAGGTCCGTACATAAGTAATGAAATCGCTGAAAAAATAAGTACAAACATGGTGCCAAGCTCTTTTGAGCGCGCAACCTGGCCCTTCTTTTTCGCGTCGTCTACTTTTTTCCCCGTGGGTTCTTCGGTTTTTTCTTGACCTGAATCTTCAGCCATCACTCTCTCCTATGGGGAACAACCAACTAAAGTACACATTAACTCAATCATTTTTAGCCATTGAAATTCAAATTGAGTAACAAAGTTACCTAAGGTTGCCCAAATAATGACTAAACCTGCAACCAAGGTAAACGGAAAACCGATTGAAAAAATGTTTAACTGCGGTGCTGCACGGGTCATCACACCAAACGACATATTAATCACCAGCATAGCTGTTAAAGGCGCCAAAGATAACACCAAGGCGGTAGTAAACATCCAGCCGCCCCACGTCACTATGTCCCAATAATGATCAACCGCCCACCAATTACCGTCGATTGGTAGCACCTCAAAGCTATGCACTACCATTTGGATCATCATTAAATGGCCATTAAATACAAAGAATAATAGCGTGGCTAGAATCAAATAAAACTGCCCAACAGCAGGCACACTCATACCATTAGAAGGATCAACAACAGAGGCGAAACCAAGGCCAGTTTGCATTGCTAATATTTGCCCTGCTAACACAAAAGTATTCAACATCAGTACAGAAGCAAAACCTATCGCAACACCGATTAACATTTGTTGAATAACTACCAATATCATCTCAAAAGAGAATAAGTTATTAAATGTCGCAGGCGGAAGTACTGGTACAACTAAAAAAGTAATCATTACCGCTAGACCCATCTTGATCCGCGTAGGCACATTTTTAGCACCCAGCCCCGCCATGATCATAATCATCGAGCTGATCCGTACTAGTGGTAACAAAAAATCACTCAGCCACTGAATAATAACCGAAAATGGGAATTCCATACTAGCCCGCAATTTCAGGAATAATTAACACTATTCGACTAAAAAAATCCATTAACTCTTGCGTTAACCAATGCCCTCCAACAATCAAGGCGCTGATAGTAATTAATAGCCGCGGCAAAAAGCTTAATGTTTGTTCATTGATTGACGTTGCGGCCTGAAATACAGCTACAACTAAACCCACTAATAAACCTGGTACCACAATTGCCGATACTAATTTAATAACTAAAAATAATGCATTACTGAGAATATCGACGAAGATTTCTGGTTCCATGGTGCCCCCCTAGCCTTTGTAGGCAAAGTATTGTATTGCCATATCAAGTGCCTAAGCCAAAACTTTTAGCTAAAGTCCCCATCACTAAACTCCAGCCATCAACAAGTACAAACAACATAATTTTAAACGGCATAGACACAATCATCGGCGAGAGCATCATCATACCCATGGCCATCAAGACTGAAGCCACAACTAAATCGACTATCAAAAATGGAATAAAGAACATAAAACCAATAATAAATGCAGTTTGTAATTCGCTGGTTATAAATGCGGGGATTAATACAATTAATGGCGTTGCTTCAGGAGAATCTAACTTATCATACCCAGCAATTTTAGCGAAGGTTTCTAAATCTTTTATGCGCACCTGTGAGAGCATGAATTCCTTCATCGGCTCTTTGGCAAGTTCAAGCGCTTGAATCGAGGTCACCTGCTCATTTAAATATGGCTCAATAGCTTGCTGATTCACTTTTTGATAAACCGGCGTCATTATAAAAATACTTAGAAATAGCGACATACCTAACAATATTTGATTTGATGGTGTTTGTTGCAAACCAATTGCTTGGCGTAAAATAGCCAGTACTACGATTATGCGAGTAAATGAGGTCATCATGATCACCGCTGCAGGTATAAAGCTTAGCGCGGTCATAATAGCCAGTACTTGCAAGGTTACAGAGTAATCTTGTGAACCGTCTGGATTAGTCGTAATACTTAACGCTTCAATGCCTTCGGCGTTAACTGTGGGGATAAAAACTAATGCAAAAAGTATAAGCAGCCACTTAGTCATATTATTAATTCTTTTTAATGTGGTTAGTTTGTGGGTTTAAGAGTTTACCAAAACGTTGTGCAAGGGCTGGCAACTCTTTTTCTGTCAATGGAGTCTCTAATTTATGCAGGTAGTTAATACTGTGCGGGGTTACGCCTAGTAAGTGCTGACAATTATCAATTTCGACGACCATTAATCGCTCTCGCGCACTTAACGGTAAACTACGCACCACTTTAAATTCGTCGGTATTTGCTAAATTGGGGTTTAGTTTTTTAACCAAAAATGCCAGTACCACAATCAGTACTAGCACCATGATTAAAGACATTACCATTGAGAGTAAGTCGCCCATTGGTGTCGCTGCAGGCAGCGCTGAGCTTGCTGCAGTCGATAAAAAAAGCCAACTGCTCATCGCAGCTTCTTGATCCGTTCAACTTGGCTGATCACGTCAGTCAGGCGGATACCAAATTTATCATTAACTACGACCACTTCACCATGCGCTATCAATGTACCATTAACTAATACATCCAATGGCTCACCGGCAACACGATCAAGCTCAACAACTGAACCTTGGTTAAGCTGAAGTAAGTTACGAATATTAATTTTTGAACGCCCGACTTCCATCGAAATAGTCACGGGGATATCTAAAATTGTATCGAGTTTGCGTTTTTCTTCGCCACTCATTTCATGTCTAGCATCACTTAACTCGTCAAGTTCAGTTACTTTGGCACCATCAGAACTATCGGTCCCTTCGGCTTCGGCTAAAGCAGCCGCCCATTCGTCCATTGTATCTTGGTCATCACTCATACTATTAAACCTTTTTATTCTCTTACCAGTCTAAATCTACGCCTTCGGAAAGGTGTAGATCATCTTCTAGTTCTGCTAATTCCGCATCTGAATCAAGCTTTTTGCCACCTTTTGTAAAGACATGCAACTCTGATTTGACTGATTCAGGACGTTTAATTTTTTCACTAATTTGCAGCGCGACGTTATCACGAGAGCGACCCATTTTAGCCCTAAAGGTTGGCAGCTCTTCGACAAACACCGTTATGTGCTCTGGCATCTCAACAGGAATAATATCCCCAGCCTTAAGCTCCATAATTTGCGCTAAGGTTAAATCAACTTCAAGCAGTTGTGTTGATATTCCAACTTCAACATCCATAATCTCATCACGTAAGGCTTTGCTCCAACGTAAATCGGTATCTTCAGTATCTGATTGCACACCAGCATCGAGTAATTCACGAATAGGTTCAAGCATTGAATACGGCAATGCGATATGGAAATCCCCGCCACCGCCATCCAGCTCAATATGGAATGAACTGATCACCACCACCTCGGTGGGACTGACGATATTAGCCATTGCCGGATTAACTTCTGAATCAAGATATTCAAAAGACACATCCATTACCGGCGCCCATGCTTCTTTGTAATCTTCAAAGATTATTTTTAATAGCATTTGTACAATACGGCGCTCAGTAGGTGTAAATTCACGACCTTCTATTTTCGCATGATAGCGACCATCGCCGCCAAAGAAGTTATCAACCAGGATGAACACTAACCGTGCTTCCATAGTGATTAACCCAGTACCTTTAAGAGGACGAAAGCGCACCATATTAAGACTGGTAGGAACAAATAAAGTGTGGATATACTCACCAAACTTTATCATTTGTACGCCATTGATAGAAACTTCAGCAGTACGGCGCATCATATTAAATAAGCTAATGCGCATGTGTCGAGCAAATCGTTCGTTCACAATCTCCAGAGTCGGCATGCGACCACGAACAATACGATCTTGTGAAGAAAAATCGTATTGCAACGTATTACCGCTACCATCATCACCGTCCTGTAGATCCTCCTCTTCGACTTCATCGACACCATGCAACAGGGCATCGATTTCATCTTGGGATAATAAATCACTCACGCTGACCCCTTATTGCATTACAAAGCCGGTAAACAACACCCGCTCAATTACTTTACTACCCTCTACATCAGTTAACGCGGCTTGTACTTTATCAAGCGCTGCTACTCGTAGGGTTTCTTTGCCTTCGCTAGTACCAAGCTCATCTGCGGTGGTGGTTGAAAACACACCAAGCAATGTGCCTTCAATAAGTGGAATATGCTTTTTAGCCGTTTCTTCATTCACATCACCGCGCACTAGTAATTGCACTTTTATTTGCACAATGCGATCACGACTGGCACCAGGTACGTTAAAAATAAAAGGTCGAGGCATCGCAACATATAAGGCACTGCCAACCTTTGCACCACTACCACTTACATCTGCAGTTTCAGTTGCTGATGCAACAGATTCATCCGCAAGTGTTTCAGGAGCAGCGTCGGAGCCAGACATCAAGAAAAAGCCAGCTGCACCACCAATTACCAATACCACAGCAATAATAATTATAATCAGCTTTTTTTTACTTTTACTACCGTCTTCAATTTCTAAGTTTGCTTCTTCAGCCATGCTGCTTTCCTTTATGCCTTAATAATAGCGATATTACGAGTGTCACCGCGCACCATCAAGTTATTTATTTTTATAGTCTTATACCTCATATAATAGCAGGTGTTAGGCATAGTAATCTATTGATGATGAAGATTGTTGCCCAGAGCCTCGAATTGGTTGCTGAGTTAATGCACTTTCCTCTTCATTTTGTTGCTGATTTGCCTGTTGACCACGACCATTTTGTTGTCCGTCACCACCAGTATCACTTTGACTATTTCCCTGCTGGATACTGCTTTCACCCAGTTCAATTCCCTGCTGTGCTAACATTTCTCGTAATCTCGGCATTGATTGCTCAAGAGCTTCTTTGGCTTGCTGATTTTGTACCACAAAGTTAATTTGAGCTTGTTCTGCATCGCTACGAATACGAATTTGCATACTACCCATTTCTGGCGGATCAAGACGTATTTCAGCTTCTTTATTATTGATACTTAGTAATGCACTCACTCGTTCTTGTAGTAATTTGGCTGCATCACTTTTCATGATATTCAATGCTTGTAACGCAGTTGGATCAAGATTTATTTGTCTTGTCTGTGATGTAGGGCTCGCTTGCTGGGCATGCATAACTTGCATATCTGCCAAAGCTTGTTGATAGCTTTGCTCACTCCCTTCTACAGCCGAGGCTGTCGTAACCGCAGTGGTTAATCCGGTGAGCTGGCCAAACAATTGATTTACACGTGTCAATGTGTTGTCGCGCACAGGGCTTTGCTCTGCTTTAATATTTTCAGCAAGTTGCTCACTTTTTAGAACATTATCTTGCACTGCCAGTTTCACTTCTTGCTCTTTGCTCGCGGCCTTTATAAGTGCATCTTGTGGCGCAGATACTTTATTTGTATCTGATTTAGCGGTGTTGCTATTGGTTGTTGTAGTGCTTACTAAATTATCTGTCATTGACTGAACCGTCAATTGAGCTTTTGACTCAGTCTTTTTTTCAATACTCTCTGGCTGAGCTAATTCTGCAATAGCCGTATTGATCTGAGTTAATAAAGCCCCCTTAGGCTGCTCAGTGCTCACAAAATTTTGTAATTGCTGGCTCAATGCCTGCTTTTGTACAGGACTCAACAGCGAAATATCTTTACTTAGTTGGGTTAGCTCTGCCGTGTTCATTGTCGCAACTGCCGTGGTAGGTTTTGCAACTTCTTTACTATTAAGCTCTACAAATTCAGCCAGCATTTTTTTTAAGTCAGTTACGTTAGCCGGTGATGGATCTTGCTGACGAATGACATCAACTTGATTTTGTAGCTGTTTTTGCTGCTCTGGTGTTAAGCTCGCCAACAATGGGTGTTCATTTTTTTGTACTGTAGTTGGTGAGTTAAGCAATACCTTACTGATTTGCTCTAATACAGCACTGTTACTATGCTTTGCCTGTGTAGCTGCTTTTTCAGCTACATCAGTTTGAGAGCCAATCGTAGTGGTTGATTCCACACCTTTAACTACTGGTTCTGCCTTTGAAGCAACGTCCATTGCTACTGCAGTAGCACTTGTGGTTGCTTGTTTGGCGTTAGCAGTAACGTTAGCTACAGTTGCGTGCGCATCTGCAGTTAACGCTGCACTCTGTTGAGGTTTTTCTTGCTGAGCAATCCTTGTGTCCGAATCTTTAACTAATACTTCACTTTCTTGTGGTTTAACTTGTTGAGCAAGCGTTACGTCCAAACCTTTAGCTAATACTTCACTGTTTTGTGGCTTACCTTTGCTTGTATTTTCAGCAATATTTATTTGAGCTGTTTCATTGCCAACTTCCCCACTCTTTAAGGTAGCTGCAGCTTGTTGGTTTGTTGGCTGCATTGTCATCGCTTTATTTTGCGATATCTCTTTTGCCACTTGAATATCATCAATAATAGGAGTCACAGCATCATCAGGAGGGGTGTTTCCCTTCAGTTGAAGCTGTTTATCAATCGCCTCTGCCAGCACCGTTTTTTCAGTAAGTAGCGTTGGTTTTAGTTGTTTATCGACTAGTTGTGCAATAGGATCATCAGTGGCAGGAGTGTCTGTATCAATAATAGGCGTAACATCATCAATTGGACGAGGTCCAGTGACTTTAATAAGCTTCGGATCTATTTTTTCTTCACTGTATTTACCCAACGTTGAAAGTAATGAGGCATTTGCAACAGTTGGCGTATTATTTACCCGAGTGTCCATATTGTTGGCTGCCGTGATCTGAGCAAGCATTGCATCACCAGACATAGCATCACCTGACATCGTTTTCTCATCACTGCTGTCAGTGGGCGTTTTTTGCGCTTTTTCAGCAGCAACTTCGGCTTCACTTGCAGCTGACACAGCGCCAGATGAGTTAACTTTCATGGGTGTTTCTGCAGCATTATTAGCGTTTTGTAACTCACTAAAGAAATCACTATCGGTGCTTTCTTTACCTGTTGCCGCACTGCCTTTGGCACTGTCTTTTTTATTTAACTGAACATCCTGCTCAGTTGAGATAAACACTGAAAGATCACTAATAGCCATAATTCACCTAGATTAAAAGTGGCAATTTGCCGCCGCAGTTTGCCAGAATAAATACTTCATACGTTAAACAAGCAAATAATATGCCTAAGCTAATTTTAATAAATAAATAATGCTGTTTTGGGCGATGACTATAGAGCGCGACGTCTTTGATAAAATTGATTTGCAGAAAATTCATCAAGCATTTTTTGTTCATTTTTTTGTGCGATTACATTCGCTTTAAGCTGCTGTTTTTCTATTAATTTAGCAACCGCTTTAGCCTTAATCTGCTGTTTCAGCCATAAACTTTGTCGTTGTGAAACAACTTGTTTAGCAGTACTGACGGTATTCGCTTGTTGACGAATAGCTTCTTCTATTTTGGCAATAAAAGCATGGTATTGACTAAACCCTGCACTACTTAAACCAGACTTTCCTTTTAAATGTAATTGCTGAGTATACTCCAAACGAAAGTTATTCAAGCCTTGCAATTTTTGTTGATTGCCTTGCAAGTTTTGCTGCGCTTGTAAATAATTTATCCGTAAAGTTTCTTCTTTATCATTTTCTATTTTCAGCAATAGATTGAGCTTATTTGTTGCCATTATGCTTGTCCTAATAATTGCGCAAGCCCTTGTAGGCCATCGTCATAGCTAATCACATCTTTCATGCCTTGTTGTAGAAATGCATTCACTCTTGGCATCATATTAATGGCCTGATCAAGCATTTGGTCGGTGCCTTTTTGATAAGCACCTAAAGTAATCATATCTTTATTTTGCTGGAACATTGAATACACTTGTTTTAACACTCGCGCTTGTTGCATGTGTGCTTCTGAGACAACTTGTGGCATCACCCGTGAAATCGATTTTTCTATATCAATAGCAGGATAATGACCACTGTCAGCGAGCTCTCTGGATAACACGATATGACCGTCTAAAATGGCTCGCGCCGCATCAGCAATCGGATCTTGCATATCATCCCCTTCACTCAGTACAGTAAAAAACGCTGTGATAGAGCCTTGCCCTTCGCCGCCATTACCAGCACGTTCCACCAGCGCGGGTAGCTTTGCAAATACTGAGGGCGGATAACCTTTAGTCGCCGGTGGTTCACCAACCGCAAGCGCTATTTCGCGCTGAGCCATGGCATAACGCGTTACAGAATCCAGTAGCAATAAAACATTTAAGCCTTGATCGCGAAAGTACTCCGCGATAGTTACCGCACTTTCACAACCTTTTAATCGCATTAATGGCGATGCATCGGCGGGAGCAGCAACTACGACAGAACGCTTACGCCCTTCCACACCGAGTATTTCTTCGATAAATTCTTTTACTTCGCGGCCACGCTCCCCCACTAAACCAACAACTATTACATCAGCTTCTGAGCCTCGGGTCATCATACCCAGTAATACCGACTTACCCACGCCTGAGCCTGCAAATAGCCCCATGCGCTGGCCTTGGCCAACAGTTATCACTGAATTAATAGCGCGTACACCAACATCCATCGGCTGCGTAATTGGTCGTCGAGATAATGGGTTAATTGAATTTTGTGCAAATTTTAAGTAATGCTCTGCTTTAATAGCTCCAAGCCCATCCAACGGACGCCCTAAGCCATCAACAACACGACCAAGTAAACACATACCAACAGGCAGTCCGGTATCATTTACTTGTGGGATCACTCGCGCTCCAGGTAGTACACCAGAAATATGGTCATTTGGCATCAAGTAAAGCGTCTGATCATTAAAACCAACAATTTCAGCATCAACAAAACCATGCATGGTTTCAATTTTACATTGGCTGCCAACTGGCGCGCGTAATCCTTTTGCCTCTAATGTTAACCCTACAACACGGGTTAAAATTCCCGCAACAGCAGGCGTTGGGCTATGAATATGTTTTTGATACTGTTGTAAACGTTCACTTAATGGGCGTGGTTGAGAACTCATTGCAAACCAAAAATAGCGTTAGATACCACTACTATGCAAAAAACTATCCAACGTTTCTTTGACGCGGGTTTTTATAGTCATATCAATAGATGACTGAGGTGTTTTTACTTGGCAACCGCCGCGATCTAAAGTCGGCTCTGCAACTAACTGCCAATGGTTTTCAGCTAGTGCAGCTTCACCATAACTATTTTTAACCAGTTCAATGTCTTCAGGATGTAAATGAATACGCACACTTTGCTGCTCATTGGCTAACGCATCGATACACTGCTTTAAACTTTGCAAAATGATTTCAGGGGAGGTTTTAATTTCTTGATAAACTAACGCTTCGGTTAGCATTACGGTTAACTGTACAAGTTGCTTTTCGGCGTCATCATCGACTTTAGCTAATGGCGCTGACAAACTATCCAACAATACTTTTAGACCCGTTAGCTGTTCTTCAATCAGTGGTTTTACTTCTTCTTGACCTTGTGTTTTACCAAGCTCAATGCCTTCTTTATAACCGGCTTCTTTTCCCTCACCTACGCCTTTTTCAAAACCATCAATATAACCCTGCTCGTGGCCTTGTTTTAAGCCTTCTTCGTAGGCATCTTGACGAATTCGTTCCAGCTCAGCCATCGTTAACGAGGGCAGCTCAGGCTCTTCGGGCTCTAGTGCTTGTTCACTTTCTTCAAGCTCTTTACGATATAAATCGGCCAGCGGTGTACCAAACGCCGTTGAACGACCATCGAATTTTCGAGTGTCTTGCGTAACATCTGGAATTGGCCAGTTTTCTAATAATTCATCAACTGCTTCACTGGCACGTAAAGGACGACCTTGATATTGAGTAGGTTTGCTCATGGTTTACAAGAACTCCTCACCACCACCACCACCAAGCATAATTTCACCTGAATCAGCGAGACGACGTGCCGTAGATAAGATCTCTTTTTGCGCGGCTTCAACTTCGCTGATCCGCACAGGTGCCATTGCTTCTAAATCATCAGCAAGCATCTCTGCAGCCCGTTTTGACATATTGCCGAGGATTTTCTCTTTCAATGCATCATCAGTACCTTTGATGGCTTTCATCAGTACATCTTGTTGGACTTCTCGCAAGATAGCTTGAATACCACGATCATCAACATCCATTAAGTTTTCAAATACGAACATTAAATCTTGGATTTGTTGCGACATCTCTTCGTCATGCTCACGGATAGAATCCATCAACTGACCTTCAATATTAGTATCGAGATAGTTCATTATATCTGCCGCCGCTTTCAAGCCGCCCATTTTTGCAGCTTGCGCACCAGCTTGTCCGGCAAATTGTTTTTCCATTATCTCGTTCAACTCTTGTAAAGCCGCAGGTTGAACTTCTTCAAGGTTGGCGATTCGCATGGTTAAATCTAAGCGCACTTTTTCAGGAAACTGCGCTAAAATTTCGGCCGATTGCTCAGGCTCCAAATACGATAAAACGATAGTTTGTATTTGCGGATGCTCATTGCGAATAATATTGGCAACCTGCTTTGAGTCCATCCATTTCAATGAATCAAGACCCTTGGCACCAGATCCCATAACAATTTGATCTATCAGGCTTGCCGCTTTATCTTCACCAAGTGCCGCAGTAAGCGCTTTTTTGATAAAATCTTCTGATTGGAAGCCAATCGTACTAAAGCTTTGTATTTGTTCTATAAATAAATTGTGCACGGCACTGATTTTGGCTTGCGATAGATCATCTATCGCCGCCATTGCCATACCCACTTTTTGCACCTGTTTAGGTTCAAGGTGCTTTAATATTTGCGCTGCATCTTCTTCGGATAAGCTTAGCAATAAAATTGCGGCTTTATCTACACCGTCTAATTTATCAACATCAAACGCTGCTGGCAGTTGTTTTTGTTCTTGATCAGTCATCTTCAGTTAACCACGCTTTCACAACTTGTGAGGAGAGTTCTGGCTCATTTGCTACTAAGGCACGAACAGCTTTTAATAAGTCTTCATCGCCATGTAGGTCTGGTAACTGTAGTGTACCATCACTTGAGAAGCCAACCGAAGCAGAATCAAAATCTTTATTTAGCATATCTAGGGTGTTATCACCAATATCTACACCAGAACTAAGCGCATCATCATCATACTCTTCAAGGGTATCATCTGGGTAAATCAAGCGTTTCAGCATAGGTTTAACCACCGCCATGATTAACACTATAATAACCAATGCGCCAAGCACTAAACGCACAACTTTCATAAACCAGTTTTGTTCCCACAGTGGCACTTCAATAGCTAAGTCCATCGGTTCACGTACAAACGGTACTGTCACTACTTCTAATGCATCACCACGCTGTAAGTCAAAACCCACACCACCTTGCAGTAAACGACGAATATTTGACAGTGCTTCAACTGAGCGAGGCTCCATAGTCGTTTCACCATTTTCACCCACTTTTGCCACATAATCGACTGCCACAGACACACTAATTCGACGAATAACACCACTTTGCTGACGTGTGTGGGAGATAGTAGTATCAAGTTCATAGTTACGTGTCGCTTCTTTGTGAGTGCGACTGGGTGATGAACCAGAGCCTGCACCACCTTGACCGGCAATTTCAGGAATATTTGAATCTGTTGGAGGCTGATTTGTCAGCGCGCCAGGAATACCGATAGCTAACCCGCCGATGTTGTTTTCTTCAAAGGTGGTTTCACTGCGTACCGCCGGTAAATCAGGGTTGTAGCGTTTTTGAGTTTCTTCAATCGCACTAAAGTCCATACTTAAATCGACTTGTGCAGTGTAGTTACCCATACCAATAACTGGCATTAAGATACCATCTATTTTATCTAGATATTCTTGTTCACGTTTACGTTCAATATCGTAT
The DNA here is from genome assembly GCF_014164575.1 of Pseudoalteromonas sp. SG41-1. Lineage (NCBI taxonomy): Bacteria > Pseudomonadati > Pseudomonadota > Gammaproteobacteria > Alteromonadales > Pseudoalteromonadaceae > Pseudoalteromonas > Pseudoalteromonas sp. SG41-1. The sequence continues at coordinate 71,443 of NZ_JACJFL010000005.1, read as the reverse complement.
TCTTTGCGTGAGCGAGCAGCTAACGCACTTTGCGATCCTGAATTAAGTAATCGGCCATTTTGGTCTGTTACAGTTACTCGTGACGGCTCTAAACCTTGCACTGCTGAACCAATAATATCAACAATGGCGTCCACTTCTTCACTACCGAGCATACGACCACGTTTTAAAGTTAATACCACTGTTGCGGATGGTTTTTTCTCACGACGAGCAAAAACATTTTCTTTCGGTATTGCCAATAATACTTTAGCACGCGTGACATTTTGTAGTTCCTCAATCGTACGCGCTAGTTGTTGTTCACGACCATGCTTTAAACGTTCACGCTCTAAACGCTGACTAACACCAAAACCCATATCTTGCATGATAATATCAGTACCCGAGTTCGGCGCTTGCTCAATACCTTCGCGGGTCATTAACAATTTAATATTTTGATATTCATTTTCAGGAACAGAAACCACATTGCCATCAAGTTGATAGTCAATTTTTTGTGCATCTAAAAAGTCGAGCGTTTGAATTAGCTCTTCCGTTGGCATTTTTCCAAGTGGACGCATATCTGGTTGACGTGCCCAAATAATCACAAAAATAGCAATCGCTAAACAAATCGCTAATGCAATAATTAGAGTAACCTGACGCAATACATCAACGCCGTTTAATGCACTTAAATAGCCTGACTTTTGTTCTTGTTGATCGTCATTATCAGTTTGGTCGATACCGCCGCCGGCCAAAGCAAGATCTGTTGATTGATTAGATTGCGCCACAATAATTCTCCACTACCTAGTTAAACAGGCATGTTCATGATTTCTTTATAGGCTTCTACAAGTTTGTTACGAACTTGCACCGTAGCTTCAAAGGCAACTGACGATTTTTGTGATGCGATCATTGCATCCGCTAATGACACATTTCGATCACCCATTTCAACCGCTACGACTTTTTGTTTCGCATCAGCTTGAAGGCCATTCACTGTATTGAGTGCATCACTTAACAAATCGCCAAATTGGGCGCTCGAAGTAGGCTGCGCCTGCGTCGGTAATTTGTTTACTTGATTACTACGACCAGCTTCGAGAGCCATAGATTGCATTTCTTGAAATAATGCGCTGTTTTGAATTTTCATAATTGTCTCTGACGATGCAGTTTACTAATAACTTAATAAAGCACAAAGCATGCCAACTAATAAACCAATAAATATCAGAAGCTTAAGATTTATTTTAGTTGTCAGAGTTTTGACAAGTTTACGCCCAGCAAGGCTGAGCGTAAATTAAATAGTGAAGGAAAACAAAAATTATAGAGGCTTAAGCAGGTAAGGTGATCCCCAAATCACGCATTTGAGCCAATTTATAACGTAATGTTCGTGGGCTGATCCCTAATGTTTCAGCTACATCTTTACGCTTGCCTTGACAACGATTTAGGGTTTCTAAAATAATTCTATGCTCTTTATCTTTAAGTTCATCTTTGTAACTTCCCGAATCCAAGCTTGGTAATTCTTCACGCAGCTGATTGCGTTGTGCTGTGGCTTTTATTGCTGGCGCTTGCAGATCATAATAAGCATCATTAGTTGGTGAACTTGTAACCGCCGAAGTAGTGCTTTCTGGTGCTGAATTAGCCGGCACTAAACTTGCTGATAAAGCCGCAGTTAGAGGAGTCTGGGTTAAATTTTCAATAAAAATAGCACTTTCGTCAATCATATCACCGTGGCGTAATATCAGCGCACGCTGGATCACATTATCCAGTTCACGCACATTACCTGGCCAAGTATGAGCTAATAATTTTTTCTCTGCCGGTTCGCTAAGTACAGCGATAGGCTCTTTGCTTTTATTGAGATGACGTTCAATTAAATGCTTTGCCAACACGACAATATCGCCTGGACGTTGACAAAGTGGACGCCACATCAACGGAAATACATTTAATCGATAATATAAATCTTCTCTAAACTGGTGCTTAGCCACAGCCTCTTTTAAATCACGGTTACTGGTAGCCAAAATACGCACATCCAGCTTAATAGTTTTGCGACCACCTAAACGTTCAACTTCGCGTTCTTGTAATACACGTAATAACTTAGCTTGTAGGCCTAAATCCATCTCAGTGATTTCATCAAGTAAAATTGTGCCACCTTGTGCTTGCTCAAATTTACCCGGACAAGCTTGAATCGCACCAGTAAACGCGCCTTTCTCGTAGCCAAATAATGTAGCTTCGAGCATATTTTCAGGGATCGCAGCACAGTTTATTGCGACGAATGGCTGCTCTGCACGATCTGATTTATCATGGATAAACCGTGCGAGTACTTCTTTACCTGAGCCACTAGGACCAAGCACCATCACACTAGCATCCGATTTAGCAACCCGACTTGCAAGTTCTAATAGCTGAATACTACTCGGATCAGCGACAATCGGCCCGTCAGTTTCTTTTTCCGGCTCAGGTAGATAGCGGCTTACCATATTAAGTAGCACTTCGGGCGCAAACGGTTTGGCCATATAGTCAATTGCCCCTAACCGCATAGCCTCAACAGCATCATCAATAGTCGCATACGCTGTCATCATTAAAACCGGTAGATCAGGGTAATTAAGATTTATGCTGCGCAGTAAATCAAGACCACTCATCGCGCCCATTTGCACATCGCTCACGACCAGCGAAAAGCTGTCTTTTTTAAGTAGCACCATAGCTTGCTCGGCACTGTCAGCCGCAACGCAATCTATTCCAGACATTTCAAGCGTATCAATCAAGGCTTCACGAAGCCCTGCATCATCTTCAACCACTAAAATCGTGTTGTTCATATTGCCTCCGCCGATGTTGACTTTGTACAAATAGGTAACAGTAAACTAAAGCAGGCTCCGCCTTGAGCATTGTTCGTTACTTCAACTCGTCCTTGGTGTGCATTTGCGACTGAACTAACCACCGCTAAGCCTAAACCTGTGCCTTGGCTTCGGGTAGTAAAAAATGGTTCAAATAATTTATCAAGTAAGCTTAAATCGACCCCAGGGCCATTATCACTTACAGTAATACACACTAGCTCGGGGTCACTCGCATCCCGCTGCGCACTTAATTGAACGAGTGCATTACTGCCAATGACTTGAATACTATTGTGAATAAGGTTTTGAGTGGCACTGGCAAGCGCAGTTTTATTGCCCATTATCTCGATATCAGGCTCAGGTAAACTGACCTGAAGTTCACTATTATTAAGTGCGACCATAGCATCAGCGCCAGTTTTCACTTCAGTTAATAATTGCTGCATGGAAACATGTTCAACAACTTGCTGATCGCCACTTTTTGCGAACAACAACATATCGTTTACTTGGGTTTCGAGATCTTTTAAACGCGACATTAACTTAGTATGAAAATTGCCTCGAGAGCTTTCGGGTAACCGCTTTGAACCTAAATTAGCGGCATACAAAATCGCAGCAGACAGTGGTGTTCGCACTTGATGTGCCAAAGATGCCACCATTTTACCCAATGCACTTAAACGCTGCATATGTGCAACGCGTGTTTGTAGACGACGCGTTTCGGTTAAGTCAGTCATTAAGATTAATTGCCCTGGCTCTGGCGCTAATGCCGTTATTTCTAACTTAATTAAGCGTCCATCTTTTAGCGATACTTCATGGCCATCATCTTGTTGGGGCCGAAACGAGCGCTGGATCACACTGAACCACTTTTCACCTTCGAGTGGTTCCCCTAACATGTCTGTTGCGATTTGATTAGCTTTAGCGATCAAACCGCGACCATCAAGCACCACAACACCCGCAGGCATTGTATCTACTAAATGACTTAACCAACTGGCTTGCTGGCGTAATTCACTTAACTCACCAATGTACTCTTCTTGCAGTAAGCATGGGTTATACTGGGTCGCTGTGATAAATTGTGGTTTTAAGACATTAGCTAAGGCCATAATGCATTCTCGTTTACAGGATCTAACTAGCTAAATGCACAAATTGTACCAACAATTATATTGATTAATTTCATTTGCTTAGCGTATAAATAACGCGACAAAAAAATGACAAACTAAAATAAGCAAAGCAAGGAGACACTATGAATTCAACAAATTTATGTCGCTGCCCTTGGCTCGATACCAGTAAAGATGACTATGTTGCCTATCACGATGATGAATGGGGGATCCCAGTATATGATGACCAAACACTTTTTGAATTTATTACTCTGGAATCAGCACAAGCAGGATTAAGTTGGTATACGATTTTAAAGAAACGTGATGGCTATCGTCGTGCATTTTTGGATTTTGATGTAGAAAAAGTCGCACAAATGAACGAGCACGATGTTGAACGATTAATGCTTGATGAAACAATTATACGTAATCGTTTAAAAATTGTAGCAACTATAAATAACGCCAAACGTTTTATTGAAATTCAGCAAGAATTTGGCAGCTTCAGTAACTATCAATGGCAGTTTGTAGGTGGTAAGCCGTTAGTGAATGAGTTAGATAAACTTAGTGACTACCCTGCAATTACAGAGGCCTCAACTGCATTTGCAAAAGATTTAAAAAAACGGGGATTTAAGTTTTTAGGTCCAACCACAGTGTACGCCCATATGCAGGCCTGTGGTATGGTGAATGATCATAGTAATGATTGTTTTAGAAAAGCAGAGATTATTGAAAAATACTAGGTGAAAGGTGCTAGGTGCTAGGTGCTAGAAAATCTTCTCTTTGCGCAATTAATCTTGTAGGCGCGGGTTTATCCCGCGCAATTAAAATGTATTCACAAAGAGGTTAAGAGTGCGCTGCGCTTATGAGGTAAAAATAAAGGTATTAGATTTTAGGGTATTCGAAGCTCGTCGCTCGAAGCCCGTGGCATTTTTTCTTCTCATTTACCCTCATTGTCTTCTCTTTGTGCAAAAGGTTTTTTAGTGATATTCACCATAGCACCCCCCGAATTAAAGACGGTGTGCGCGTCAGCAAGCTTAACGCCTACAAGTAATGACGAAGCCCATTCTAAAGGTGTAATTACCATCGTACTTGGTTAATTTCTGCCTAAAACCTGCTACCTGACACCTAAAACCTGCTCTTAGCTGTTAATCTCGTGATAGGTTATATTTTTTCATTTTTTCAACTAAGGTTGTGCGGCGTACACCCAAGATCTCCGCAGCACGCGCTACGACATAATCATAACGCTCTAAGGCCTGAGTGATCAGGCTAATTTCCAGCTCAGCTAAATAATCTTTTAGCTCAATCCCTTCGTCGGGTAAAAGGTCTGCTGATGGCTGAATTGCTTCAACTTCTGGCTCATCGTCGTAATCACTAAAACCAGTACTGAAAATATCATTGAAAGCATCACGCTCCATAAGCTCTTCGGGATATTGTGGTTCATAAGCATCAACTTCAATATAACGATATTTTGCTGGTAGATCGGGAATATCAACCACTTTATCTGGTAACATGATCACCATACGCTCAACTAAGTTCGCTAACTCGCGAATATTACCCGGCCATGTATGCTCTTTTAAACTATCAATTGCGCGCTCGGTAAATTTAGCGGTAGTACCACTTTGCTCATTAATACGGCGCATTAGCTCTTTTAATAATAATGGAATATCATCAGCACGTTCTGCAAGTGATGGGTTTTCGATAGGAAAAACATTGAGTCGATAATATAAATCTTCGCGGAAACTTCCTTGCTCTATCATTTTTTCAAGATCACGGTGTGTTGCAGCAATCACCCGCACATCCGCTTGAATTGGTTTTGTACCACCAACCCGCTCATAGCTGCGCTCTTGTAACACTCGCAATAACTTTACTTGCATTTGCAGCGGCATATCGCCAATTTCATCTAAAAAAAGCGTCCCACCTTGGGCAAGTTCAAAGCGGCCCTTGCGCGCTGAAATAGCACCGGTGAACGCGCCTTTTTCATGACCAAATAACTCACTTTCTAACAGCTCCGCAGGTATCGCCCCACAGTTAACGGGTACAAATGGCCCTGTATTACGTTTTGATAGTAAATGAACATTACGAGCAACCACTTCTTTACCAGTACCTGATTCGCCTAAAATTAATACATTAGCGTCCGTTTTAGCAACTTGTTCAATTAAAAAGCGTACATCTTTAACCGCTTCAGTTTCACCAACTAAGCCATCAAAGGTTTTGTGCGGTTTTGCGTGTTTATGCTCATTTGGTAACATCCGTTGATACTGTTGGCAATCATGCAGTAATTGAGTCGTTACATCATGGTTAAAAGGTTCACAGATAAGGCCAACTACATTGGCAATGCTCAACAGTGATTTAAGGGTTTCACCAATTAATAGAAATGGTATTGTTGGATGGCGCTTGATCACGCTCTCATGATCTAAACTTTGTAATGCGCCGAGGATCACCATACATGACTGCTTTTGGTATTTTTCACATTCTTGTTCAAGGCTTGCATCATCAAGCAGTTGCACTGCCTCACCAATAAAGGTAAGCGCAGCATGTAAACCAATCGCACGATTATTATTATTATCTAAGATCAAGATCATTATTTAGCGAACCACAGTTACTACAAGCTATTAATAATTTAAATTGTAAGCGAGTTTGACAGGGATGCAAGCACTAAGCGGCAGTTTTTTGACAACCATGCCAAAAAATAGACGCTTAGCTAATTGCAAGTAATACTTAAGAATTACCGCAGTATCTTTAATATTAAAGCAAGCCTAAAATAGATTCAGCCGATTGGTTGGCTTGTCCACGCAGTGCAACTGACGCTTGTGCTAAAATATCATTTGATACTTGCTGTGAAACCGCCTGAGCATAATCGGTATCTTGAATTCGACTTTGGCTCGCGGCAATATTTTCTTGCTGAGTTCCTAAGCCTTTAATGGTACTTGCCAAAGTATTTTGAAAAGCACCAAGTTCAGCTCGCTGGGCGTTAATTTCGTCCGCCGCTTGGTCACTAATATCAATTGCAGCTTGAGCACCTGCTTGAGTAGAAATATCAATTGTTGATATTACTGATGCAAAACTACCGTCCGAAGGAGTAATCGTTTGATTTGCATTCGCATCTGGACCAACTTGAAACGACACCGACTGACCATCAAACATAGGTTTTCCTGCAAAATTAGCATTTTCAAACGTCTCTGTAATTTGACTTTGTAACTGCACTACTTCTTCTTGCAAAGCAGCACGGTCATTATCATTTAATGCCCAATTACCTGCTTGGATAGATAATTCACGAATACGCGAGACAGCATCGTTGACACCCGACAAGTTTGACTCGGTCGCTTGCGAATAAGAAATACCATCATAGGCATTATTCACCGCTTGGCTGTAACCGTCTTGCTGGGAGGTTAATCTATTAATTATTTGTAATGCAGCGGCATCATCTGCCGCAGAGTTGACTTTTTTACCCGTAGCAAGTTGCTCTGCAAGCTTGTTACTGGTTTGCTGTGTTTGGTTTAAAAAACTAGTTGCTGGTGATTGAATTTTCATAACAGGCTCCGACACGCTGATTGGTTAAATTATAGCTTAATTTGCCAAATTTTGCACTTTGTACCATTGTTTAATTAAATTAACTTGGCATCGTGCTTGCTAACATACTCTGTTAATAGGTAAAGTACTGAGCAGTGTATTAAATTTCACTTTTTGCGTATTTAATTTTTTACTATAACTACGCCAATGATAAATAACTTGGGTAAAACTATGTTCGATAACAAAACAATTTTAATTACCGGTGGTACCGGATCATTCGGTAAAAAATACGTAAAAACGTTACTTGAGCGATACAAGCCAAAAAAAATAATTATTTTCTCTCGTGATGAGTTAAAACAATTTGAAATGCAGCAAGACTTTGATCAACCATGTATGCGTTACTTCATCGGTGATGTACGCGACAAAGACCGCTTACGCCGTGCAATGCGTGGAGTAAATTACGTTATTCATGCTGCAGCTCTTAAACAGGTCCCTGCCGCAGAATATAACCCGATGGAATGCATCAAAACTAACATCAATGGTGCTGAAAATGTCATTGATGCTGCCTTAGATAATAATGTTGAAAAAGTCATTGCGCTTTCTACTGATAAAGCAGCCAACCCAATTAATTTATATGGTGCGACAAAATTAGCATCCGATAAATTGTTTGTTGCCGCTAATAATATTGCCGGTGGTAATCGCACCACATTTTCAGTTGTTCGCTACGGTAATGTAGTCTGCTCGCGCGGTTCAGTAGTGCCTATTTTCCAAAAGTTTATTGACCAAGGCCGCGACCATATCCCTATCACCCATGAAGAAATGACCCGCTTTTGGATAAGCCTACAACAAGGTGTTGATTTTGTTTTAACTAACTTTGAGAGGATGTTAGGGGGAGAAATTTTTGTTCCCAAGATCCCATCAATTCGTATTACAGATTTAGCAACAGCTATGGCACCAAACCTGCCACATAAAAATATTGGTATTCGCCCGGGTGAAAAATTACATGAGGTGATGTGCCCTTCTGATTTGTGTTTTGATACCTACGAATTTGATGATCATTTTGTGATTGCACCTGGTATTAAATTTAGTAGTCGCAGCAATAGTTTTGATACAAACGCATTAAATGAGCGCGGTAAAAAAGTTGAAGTCGGGTTTGAGTATAGTTCTTTAAGTAACCCCCACTTTTTGACAATAGAAGAAATAGCAGCTTTTAATATTCAGGCACTTTTATGATCCCATATGGAAAGCAATCTATTGACCAAGCAGATATTGATGCGGTACTCAACGTTTTACAATCTGACTGGCTCACGCAAGGTCCTAAAGTACCTGCATTTGAAGCTGGCATTGCTAGTTACTGTAAAGTAAAGCATGGCATTGCAGTAAATAGTGCAACATCGGCGTTACATATCGCATGCCTAGCATTAGGCGTTGGAGAAAACGATATAGTCTGGACATCTCCTATTTCTTTTGTAGCATCAAGTAATTGCGCACTTTATTGTGGTGCTAAGATTGACTTTGTTGATATTGACTTAGATACCGGCAACATGTCGATTAAGGAACTTGAGCAGAAGCTGATCCTAGCAGAAAAAAATAACTGCTTACCTAAAGTTGTCATACCGGTACACTTGGCGGGTCAATCATGCGATATGCAAGCCATTCATCAGCTCGCTACTAAATATGATTTTAAAATTATCGAAGATGCCTCTCACGCCATTGGTGCTAAATATTTAGATAAACCTGTTGGTAATTGTGAGTTTTCAGATATTTGCGTATTCAGCTTTCATCCTGTGAAAATCATCACGTCAGCTGAAGGCGGTATGGCGGTTACAAATGATGATAATTTAGCAAAGCGTTTAAAACGATTAAGAAGCCATGGGATCACATCAGATGAAAGTGAAATGACCGATGCAAGTCATGGACCTTGGTACTATCAGCAAATCGAGCTTGGCTTTAATTATCGTATGACTGATTTACACGCAGCGTTAGGGCTTAGCCAACTAAGTAAAGTTGACGAATTTGTTAAGCAGCGACATCACCTTGCTAAAATATATGATACACATCTTGATTTAAATTTGGTTCGTCCATTACAGCAAATTGATACCTGTTATTCCGCTTATCACTTGTACATAATTCAACTAAATAATAGCAATACAACTCGTCATAAAAACGCTGTAACTCAGCTTCGAGCAGCTGGGATCATTGGCCACGTTCATTATATTCCAATACATTTACAGCCATACTATCAAACTCTAGGCTTTAAGGTTGGTGACTTCCCTAATGCTGAAAAATATTATCAAGGTGCTATCACCCTTCCTCTTCATCCATCGTTGAAAGAGCAAGAAGTGCATTTTGTACTGAACACTCTACAGCAAATCTTAAATTAAAGTTTTCAACCTTTTTTGACGATATAAACATATTATTTAATGAACCTTGAGGCAACTATGTTACAAACTCACCCGACTTTCAAACTTGCTTTTATTGGCGGGGGTAACACGTCAGCTGTTGGTTATGTGCACTTTTGCGCAGCTCACATGGATCATAAATTTCAAGTTGTTGCCGGTGCCTTTTGTCGTAATCAAGAAAATAATCAAGCTACAGGTATTCATTGGGGGATCCCAGCAGAACGTGTTTACGCAGATTGGAAAGAAATGGTCGAAGCTGAAAAGGGTCACATTGATGCTTTTGTAGTGCTCACTCCAACACCACATCATTTAGAAGTTTTACAGTATTTATTCGAAAAAAAATTACCCGTAATCTGTGAAAAAGCGATGGTTTGTGGACCACGAGAAATTGCAACTCTTCGCCCTTATTATGATCCAAAGAAACAATTTTTAGCTGTTACTTTTAACTACAGTGGCTATGCAATGGTACGTGAGTTAAAGCATTTAATAAATTCAGGAAAGCTGGGAACAATTCAAAAAATTCACTTAGAAATGCCGCAAGAAGGCTTTCGCCGCCCCCCCGATATCGCGGGAAAAACATCACAACCGCAGGCGTGGCGTCTGCGAGATGCTGAAGTACCAACCATTTGCTTAGATTTAGGTGTTCACCTTCATCACCTAAGTAGCTTTTTATTGGGTGAGGAACCAACTCACACATTAGCTGAATTTAGTAACCACTCTCAATATGCTAATTTAGTCGATGACGTACAAATGCTAGTAAAGTATGCCAGTGGCGTCAAAGGCAGCATGTGGATGTCAAAAACGGCTATTGGTCATCGTAACGGTTTACAGATCAGAGTGTATGGAGATACCGGAAGTGCTAAATGGTTACAGCTCAACCCCGATGAGTTAGAACTAAATTTTAATGATGGTAGGCGAGAGATATTAGACCGAGCGGGTCAGTGCGACTACGCCCACCAATTTAGATATAACCGCATGAAACCAGGCCACCCCACTGGTTTTGTAGAAGCATTTGCAAACTTATACAGCGACATCGCTGAAGATTTACAATGTTTTCAACTAGGGCAAGAAAATAACCAACCATACGTATTTGGTTTAGAACACGCCGCAGATGGCTTAAAGTTATTTGCTGCTGCTAAACGTTCGACACAAACACTTGGCTGGGAAAGCGTGTAATACGCTTAATTACAACTCTCTAGATATGCCTGCTTGATACTCGGTTTATGGATTTTACCCATTTCGGTTTTTGGCAGTCTTTTCATCTCAAACAAAATTCGCGGTTGCTGATAGTCAGTAAGTTCTTTGAATAAATGCATTTGCAACTGCATTTTTGCATTCACTGGCGCAGCATCATTACAAACAAAAGATAATAAAATGACTTCTCCAAATTTATCATCACTTACTCCAAAAGCCGCACACTCAGAAATCCAAGGTAAGTAATTAGTTACCAACTCAATATCGCTCGGGTAAACATTGATCCCGCCCGATTTAATAACTTCTTTTGTTCGACCAACATAATAAAGATAATTATCATCATCCAAATAACCAAGGTCACCAGTAAAAAAATAACCATCACTGTCGTAACTCTGCGCAGTTTGCTCTGGTAAGTTATAATATTGTGCAAACGCAGTTGGTGAGCGACAAGCTATTTCACCGATATTACCATTAGACAAAGTATTACGTTCAGCATCACATATCTTTATTTTCAGATTTGGTAAAGGCTTACCTACACTATTGATCGGTACATTCGGCTCGGTTATATCAAAATCACTGATCACCCCCATTTCTGATGCCCCATAACATTCATGGAAACGGCAATTCAAGGCTAATAACAGTGACTTTTTGTCGTCGCTTTCAAGCGTTGCAGAAGATGATACAACACACTTCAAGCTTGTTAACTGCGCTTTTGCTAACTCTGGGATCAAGGCCTTTAGTTGACTTGAAACAGCAAATAAAAAACTAATTTTATGAGTATTGATTGCATCAAGCCAAGCATTAACTGAGAACTTGGGTAAAATAACTACACTTGCGCCCAACATTAGTGGCATCAGTAAAGAGCGCTGTGCAAGTGAATGATATAAAGGTGTTGAAACCAACACAACATCGCTTTTATCTAATTGGTAATACTGAGCCGTCGCATCAAATGCGCGAACAATTTTAGTCGCTTGAGTAAATACTATTGGCTTAGGTTGACCAGTAGAACCTGAAGTCATGGTAAGAATATAAGGTAAATTGATATTTTCTACTGGAAACTCATCATATTGCGCCGTGGATGCAGACATTACATTGACCAAATCAATCAAGTTATCACTATTGCCACCTATCGTAATTATATTGTCGGTAGCTAAAACATCATTATTAACAAGTTGTTCAGCCACACTTATCCATGCTATAGCATACTCGCAATCAGCTACTTGTAACGCTTTTGATAAAGCCTGTCCTTTAAGAGTTAGTGGTAATGGCGCAAGCGCAATACCCAGTTTAGCCGCAGCTAATAAACAATATGTAAACTCGAGGTTATTTGGACAAAATAACGCAACTTTATGTCCTTGCTTAATTCCTAACTGAGTCAGGCCAGCAGCTAAAGAATCAACCTTATTTATTAGTTGTTGGTAGTTAATTTGGGTCTGTTGATATATACACGCAATTTTCTCAGGTTGAGTAACCGTATGTGATTGAACAAGCTGGTATATATTTTTATTGTGCATTTGGGTCCCACATTACAAAATTAAACTGCTCATCGGCCAAAGGAAATAACTGTTGCGTTACTTTATATTCTTTTGAATGTATTGGTATTGCCACAAATCCCATATAGCTATTTAGCAAATTTACAAATTTGTTGTCTTTGTGGATCACCGCAAGCCAAATAGCATTGGGATGACTCGCTTTACAAAACTCAAGTTGCCATTGTAAGGCGATCATAGCTATGGGCAAAGAAAGATCTTGATTACAAGAAAACCAGCCGCCATATAAATACTTATCTTTATATAAATTATGCCAGATATACAAACTTTGAGATTGCCTACTGCCTTCTCGCTCTGTAATCACAAAGTTAAAACGTGATTGATTAAACCACCATAAATAATGTTCCAATGGCTTAATAGCATTCTGCACAGTCATTCTCACGCTATTGCTAGGTAAGTTTCTAGCCGATAAATAACTATTTATATGGGTATCATCAACTTGGCAAACAACCAAATTATCTGTTAATTCAGTCTTTACTTCGCAGTGCTGCTCAGCAATAGCAAAACAATTTGTTGATATCTTCTCACCGACAAGAGCTTTAGCTATTCGCCGTGCCCCCTCGCCATCAACCGATACTTTTCTTTTGGCTACCAGCAATTGTAATCTTGGTAATTGACTAAGAGCGATATCAATTAACTCTCCTAATCGCAAAAAATCATCAATAGAAACATCATTAATATGGAGGTAGTGACCTAACCACTCCAAGATATCAATATCATTAGTCTGGTTATCCTCAAGAGAAAAAGTAATCGCTGGTGTTTTAGTCGCAGCACATTCATAAAAAGAGGTGCCTAATGCACCCACAAAAAGTGAGGCTCTTTCATAATACTCTTTCAGGCAAGTTACATTCTCTAAAATATTAATATTTGGAAACTCTTGCCCAATAGCATACATAGTATCTTTATTCGTTGCATAGGGACCTACCACTATATCAAAAAGAACATTTGCTTGAATGGCTCTTGGTAATCCATCAAAGATTCTTTTTAGAATAAAAAGATCACCACCGCCACCTAATGAAAATAAAACTCGAACGGGAAGATCTGACTCCGAAGAGTGCTTTTCAACGGTACGATATGTGGGATCTAAAATACAATAATTCGGGCCTAAAAGACGAACGCAATCAGTCGGTACTAGCGATTCATAACGGCTCTTTGTATTCGGTCCTACCCATTTATAATCAATCAAAAAATCGCAAGTATGTTGTCGCTCGTTATCATCAATAACGGTTAAGGTAAAACCGGATTTCTTTATCAACTGCTCGTATTCATGCGGTAAAGTATAACTATCAACTATTAAATGCGATAAACTATTCTGATGCATATAATTAATTGTTAAAAGTGCGTCCTCTTCATAATTTTGCCAATGAACATCAGCCACTTTAAAATCTGCATACAGCGTTTGGCTAAACTTACATAAATCATCAAGAATTATGTGGACACCTAATTGATGCTGTTTTAATGCAGAAGCCAAATGTTTCATTCGCATTAAATGACCAATGCCATTGTCTTGCTTATTAGTGATACGAATTGCAAACATAATTATTGCTTTGCCATAACCATATCAACAAATCCACTCACATAATTCGTCTTTGGATCAAGCAATTCCTGAGGTTCAATTTTTATACCGAAAGTCAATTCAATCTGCATTACTAATGTCAGAATCTCAAATGAATCCAAAGCTATATCATCTTTGAATGAAAGCTCTAAAATATTATCAATATCAACAGCGCAACCTCTGTCTGTAAAAAACTGATATAAAAAGTTAATAAGTTGATTTTTCATTAATGAGAACCTTTTGGAATACAATACAAAACGGTGCTTAACCCTAAATGTTCATGTACTCGTAAATACATATCGTAATTAGGCTGCAATTGATCGATAAATTGAGGGAGTTCCCATAAATCTTTCGGTTTATGGTAAACACAAATAGCTAGCACAGGCTGTTGGGTTTGAATTAAACTTTTGGCACCTTCAAGAGCAGCTAATTCGGCCCCCTCTATGTCCATTTTTATATAGTTTATATCCATAGCTTGACAAGTTGAGTCTAAATCAACAACAGATACTGAAGAATCATTTATAACTTCACTTTGTATAATATTGCTGGAGCTTGTTTGCCCTTGATTAAAATTAAGTAAATCAACACATTTCCAAACCCCCGAAGGGAATGCTTGAAAAGAAATTTCAGGATTATTTTTCTTTAGCCTGTTTTGTGTATTTGTAAGTGTTTGATAATTATTTGTATCGGGTTCAAATGAGGAAATATGCTCAAGTGTTATAATATTTTTTTTATGAAGTTCTACAAACGCCTCTACTGTATCCCCAGTATAAGCACCACAATCGATAAAACGAATTGGTGATTGAAAATTGAAAGGTATATCATCTGGGAAGTACTCAATTTTTCTATCCGGTTCAGGGTAGTCATCAATAGAAAGGGATGCCCTAAAAGCACACAATTTATCTAATATATTTTTACTTTTATCATCCCCCAAACGCGCTCGTAACCACTTAATACTTGGTAAATTCAACATATCATGATGACTTGTGCGCATCCATAAATGCTCTAGCTGTGCATATTCCTTAAACACTTCTGGGAACTCTCGTGCAGCCTCAAAAAAGCCAAGAACATTATTATAACCGAGCTCTTGTAGGCGCTCTTTGATTTGCCCTCTATTAGAGTTAACTAACGGCGTTACAGCAACAATGACTGTCATATTACGATCAGCTGTATGCTCATCAAAAATAGGTAAATTATACTTCATCTGGCTAACTAAACGTTGATCGATCCACCCATTAACTTGTAGCTTTTGCTTTACTAAAATTCTATAAAAACATTCTCCAAAATGACCCGCTCCGTAAATTAGATAGTTCATTTAATCGCTCCAACGTGATGCCAAGTCAAAGGCATACCTTTTTTAATCGCTTTCGTTGCGAGTCTGCCCGTTATAAATCCTAAATCCTTTGGCATCAGCTCACCTACACCAGGCCTTAGATTGACCACATTCTCTTTGTTCAAAACTTCACCAGCAGCAATATCCCTCACTGCAAATAGGCAACGCCTTGCTTTACTGGGCTCACTAGGGAAATGTACACTGCCAATAGCCAACTCAACTTGCCTAACTCCTTGAACTAAATCTTCAAGTTCATCTGGTGTCATGGAAAAAAAGCTATCAGCCGTTTCATCTTCTTTACTCATCACAAAATGCTTTTCTATAATTGTCGCCCCCATAGCTACAGAGGCGACAGGTATATGGTTACCTAATGTGTGATCCGATAAGCCTATTGGTACTTTAAAAACATCTGCTAAATGAGGGATTGTTTTTAAATTAATGCTTTGCGGGGGAGCTGGGTAGCTACTTGTACATTTCAATATAGCTAAATCTGTTACTCCTGCTTGGTGAGCAACTTTCACAGCTTCGTCAATCTCAGCAAGCGTTGCTCCACCTGTTGACATAATCACCGGCTTTCCAGTCGCAGCAACTTTTCGAATGAGGTCATGATCGATCAACTCTGGCGAAGCTATTTTATATGCAGGTGAATCAAAAGATTCCAATAAATCGACTGCAGAATCATCAAATGGTGAAGAAAAAATAGTGATACCGATTTCATTCGCCAGCTGAATTAAAGGGGCGTGAAAATCCCATGGCATATATGCCCCTTCGTATAAATCATATAAATATTGTCCTTGCCATGGACCTGTTGCTTCAAAATGCGGTAATTTACAATCCATTGTTAAAGTATCTGCGCGGTAAGTTTGTAACTTTATCGCATCAGCTCCGGCCTCTTTTGCGGCTCTAACTAACGCTTTCGCCTGCTCTAAATTTTGACCATGGTTTGCTGACATTTCGGCAATAATATACACAGGATGACCTGGCCCAATTTTTCTACCATCGATGGTAATTTCAGAATTAAACGCCATTTGCGCCCCTTAAATTGCACTGTCAAAAAATCATTAAATCAAAGCAAATTTCATACCTAATTATCTACAATAGCTTACAATTTGATAAACTATATTGATCCAAAAGGATTTTAACTTTTAAGTTATGTGCAAGAGTGTAATGATTTGCTATATTTATCTCAATAATAATTACGATTACCAGTGACCATGTCTGATGTATTAATAATAATTCAAGCACGTATGACATCAACCAGATTGCCTGCCAAAGTGATGTTGCCGCTGTGTGGCAAACCAGTGTTACAAATTATGCTTGAACGCTTACCAAACTGGCACGATCAAATCATTGTCGCAACAACTAATGATGGCACTGAGCAGCCTATCTTGGATTTATGCACACAGCTGAATATTAAAACCTACCAAGGGGATACACAAGACGTACTAAGCCGCTATTATCTGGCTGCTAAACATTATAATGCTCAATCATCTACAACCATAGTTAGGCTAACGAGTGATTGTCCACTGATTGATGAAGAGCTATGTAACAAAGTGATTAATGAAAGAGTGACTCAAACCTATGACATGGTTAATTTAGGTCCTCATAGTGGTTACCCTAGAGGACTTGACTGCTGCGCATTTTCATTTGATTTACTAGAGAATACCCATCTAAAAGCAACATCACCGGACGATCGTGAGCATGTTACGTTAGGCATGGCAAAATTTAATACTATAACGACTCACACATTCAGTGCGTATGAAGATTATAGCCACTTTCGCCTAACACTTGATGAACCAGACGATTACAAAGCAATTACCGCTGTTTATGAGCATTTTTTGAATAAAGTAGATTTTTCCTATAATGATTTAATAAAAACATTAAAGGAAAACCCTCACATCACCGATATAAATAAACATGTAGAGCAAAAATCTACTTAAGTTAGGCATAATAATTGTATGTCATTGAACATTATATTTATGACTACCAAAGAATTAGAGAATATTAAATGAATCCAAAAACAATATTAGTTACCGGTGCAACTGGCTATAAAGGAACTGTACTGGTTCCAAAACTACTGGCTTTAGGCCATCGCGTAATCGCGTTTGACATCCAATGGTTTGGTAATTTTTTGCCCTCTCATGACAACCTCTCAGTCATTAAAGGTGACGTACGCGACACTGATACGATTAACTTAGACGGTGTGGATTCTATTATTCATCTTGCTTCTATCGCAAACGATCCCTGTGGTGATTTAAACCCTAAATTAACATGGGAAGTGAGTGCGTTAGCAACTATGCGCTTAGCCGATAAAGCAAAGCGCTGTGGAATAAAACAGTTTATTTATGCGTCATCGGGTAGCGTATACGGCGTTAAAGATGAAGAGCAAGTAACTGAGGACTTAACGCTTGAGCCTATTTCTGAATACAACAAAACGAAAATGGTTGCAGAGCGTGTACTTCTTAGTTATGCCGACGACATGGCGGTACAAATTGTACGCCCAGCAACTGTATGCGGTTTATCTAAACGAATGCGCTTAGATGTTTCTGTCAATATGCTGACAATGCAAGCTCTAAAAAATGGAAAAATCACAGTGTTTGGCGGCGATCAAGTCAGACCAAATATTCATATTGACGATATTACTGATCTCTATATTTATATGCTGGATAATCCAGAGAAAGTCTCTGGTGTCTTTAATGCAGGGTTTGAAAATATCTCAATTATGGATATAGCAAAAATGGTACAGGCTAAAATAGCATGTGAGATTGAGGTTACTCCTTCAAATGACCCTCGTTGTTACCGTATTAATTCAGATAAGTTACTATCTACCGGTTTTACACCCAATAAAAATGTCGACACAGCCATTACCGAAATTATTACAGCTTACAAACAAGACTTACTTAAAGATGAAGACCATTTTTACAACCTTAAATGGATGCAAAGAGAAGTTTTATGACTAACAACCAATCTGCAACCACTATAGCCAAGGATTCAGTGAAAAACCTGACAACAAACTATGTGAACACCCTAACGGATGTATTAAAACAGTTAGATAGTGAACAAGTTAAGAGTCTTGTTGATACCTTACTTACTATGAAGGCAAATAACGGCACTTTATATTTATGTGGCAATGGCGGCTCAGCAGCAAATGCAATCCACCTTGCAAATGACTTTACATTTGGTATTAGCCCAGAAGGTAATGCATTAAAAGTTGAAGCATTACCAGCAAACAGCTCTGTTTTAACTTGCCTAGGCAATGACATTGGTTATGAAAATATTTTTGCACATCAGCTAAAAGTTAAAGCAAACAGCAATGATATTTTACTTGTTTTATCTGGTAGCGGTAACTCTGAAAATATAATTAGAGCGACTCAACAAGCACTCGACATTGGCATGAAAACAGTGGGCATTTTAGGATTTTCTGGCGGTAAAGTTAAGCCGATGCTTGACCAAGTTTTCCATTTCGAAGTCCAAGATATGCAGATATCAGAAGATACTCAAGTTATTGTCGGGCATATCTTAATGAAAGCTCTATACAATGCATTACGTGAGGCTAATTAATGACCACCATTGTCTACGGAATTACAGCCTCAACAGAAATGTTTATCCGATCAGAATATAATACTGACAATAATATTTTTGCTTGTACAAATGGTGGCGAATCATACAAAGGCACGCCTGCAAAATCATTAGAAGAATTATCAAAACTAGAAAAAAAACAAACGCTCCAAGTAGTAATTTGTTCTGAATTTGTCTTTGATATCTTACAATCTTTAAATAAAATTGGTATTACCACTAATCAATGTTCTTTTTTTAACCACATGAGCGGTAAGCTCATTCCTTGTATACAAATGCAATTTGATATTGATACTAAATCAACGTTATATGCTTTTTATGATCTCTCTTATAATTTGCCCTGCTTTGATGTAACTACTTTTATCGTTTTAGCTGAAATAGAACGAAAAAAACAAAATAAAAAAAATATTCAATTTGTAATTATCCCTAGCCATAGTGACGATACTCCAGGATTAAATGTATATCACGATAACGTTGATGCTAAATGGCGTATCGAAAAGGTTATTAAACCCATGTTTAATTGTCTTGCCTCATGCATAGGTATTGATCAGCCGATTTCGCAAAGTAGCCTTGTATACTATAAAAGCTTGAACCCTAGCATATATCCAAATAACTACTTTCAAAACCCTAGACAAGCAGCTGGAGATTTTAAATTATTAAAATCTTATGCCGAGCAAAATATTAAATTAAGTAACTTAGCACCTCCACAACAAGCTTATACTATTGTTAATGACTTCATAAGACATAACGTGGGCAAAAAAAAGCTAATAACAATTACATTGAGAGAATATTGGGCAAATTCCGAGCACAGAAATAGCAATACAACGGCATGGCTTGATTTTGCATTATCACTAGACCTCAATGAATACTTTCCGCTAATTATTAGAGATACTTATAAAGTAAGTGAGCCCCTTGAAGAAAAATATCAATCGCTTACAACGTATCCCCTTGCAGCTGTAGATTTAAGTATCAGGCTCGCCTTATACCATGAAGCGTATATAAATATGGGTGTTGACAGTGGTCCTCTTTATCCGATTAGCTATCTTGAAGGGGCTCGCTCAATCATTTTTAGATGGTGTTCGAATGATATTCCAAATCTATCAGACAGAACAAATAGCATGCACGGCTTTGAAGTTGGAAAAAATCATTACTTTAATGATAATGAATTTCAAATAAATGCATGGATGGATGATTCATTTGAAAATATTCAAACTCAATTTTCTCTTCTTGAGAATAAAATAAATAAGGCGGCAATCTAAACTATGAATGACTCATCAATTTTAGTTTTAGGAAGCAATTCATTTTCAGGGGCATCATTTTGTGCGCATATGCTAAAAAATGATCAGCAAATTGTTGCTGTTAGTCGCTCATCAGAACCTAATTCAGCATTACTACCATATAGTTGGCAAAAAAATGCAGATAAATTGCAATTTAGCCAACTGGATATAAATCATCATCTGCAAAAAATTATTGATATTGTTAAACAGAAAAAAATTAAAAAAATTTATAACTTTGCTGCACAAAGCATGGTTGGTCAAAGCTGGCAACATCCTGAACATTGGTTTATGACTAACACTGTTTCAACGATCAAGTTACACAATTCTCTCCGACAATTAGATTTCCTTGAAAAATACATCCATATATCAACTCCCGAAGTTTATGGTAGTTGTAACGGATTAGTACCAGAGCATACTAATTATCAACCCAGTACACCATATGCAGTCTCCCGTGCTGCTGCAGATATGAGTCTACATACATTTGCAGATGTTTATGACTTTCCAGTGGTATTTACACGAGCTGCCAATGTTTATGGTGAAGGCCAACAGCTTTATCGCATAATCCCTCGTACTATTTTATATGCCCTTCTAGGCAAAAAATTACAGCTGCATGGCGGAGGGCATTCAACACGATCATTTATACATATTGACGATGTATCTTCAGCGACACAACTTATTGGCGAAAAGGGTAAAAATGGTGATATTTACCATATTTCAACAGAGCAAATGATCTCTATTCGAGTACTCGTTGAAACAATCTGCAATATGCTTAAGCTCCCATTTGAACAAGTGTGCCAATCGACTGAAGATCGATTAGGAAAAGATGCAGCATATTTATTAGACACAAAAAAAATTCGCTCCGAGCTAAATTGGCAAGATTCTATTTCATTAGAAAACGGCTTAGAACGAACAATTTATTGGATGAAGCAAAATTTAGATGTACTCGCCAAGCAAGAACATGACTATATTCACAAACCTTGAGGTAATCATGATAGGACAAGAAATAGATTTACTAAAAAATTACCCTAAGTCTAAGCGTGATCTTTCTGGTAGATTAGAAGCCAAAAGTGAAGCAGTTAGAGCTATAGCGCGCCAATTTGACGAGGAATTCTTTGATGGTGATAGAGAGCACGGCTATGGTGGTTTTAACTATCATTCAAGATTTTGGCAGCCAGTCGTGCCTGACTTTATTACGCACTTTGGCCTGCAAGAAAATAGCAGTTTATTAGACGTAGGCTGTGCAAAAGGATTTATGCTTTATGATATTTTACAACAGCTACCAACAATGACATTAAGTGGAATAGATATATCCCATTACGCATTAGACAATGCCAAACAGGAAGTAAAGCACTTATTACAACAAGGTTGCGCTACTAAATTACCTTTCGAAGACAATAGTTTTGATACTGTAATATCAATTAACACTATTCATAATTTAGATCTTAATAATTGTGCAAAAGCACTGCAAGAAATAGAGCGAGTTTCTAAAGCTAAAGCATTTATTACTGTTGATGCATATAGAAATGAACAAGAAAAAGAACGCATGGAAGCCTGGAATCTAACAGCCAAAACAATGATGCATGTTGATCAGTGGAAAGAGTTTTTCAAAGATACAGGCTACACTGGCGATTTTTATTGGTTTATACCCTAATGAAAAAACTTGATGCATATTTTGAATCATTAAGAATTCGAAAAATAGAAGAAATGATAGCCTTACGCTACCCTGAGCAAGAAATGAGATGCCCAACACATCTGTCAATAGGTCAAGAGCTAGTACCTGTTGTTGTTTCTAATTTTTTATCTAAAGATGATAAGGCTTTCAGTTCACATAGAGCACATGCCCACTATCTAGCCAAAGGCGGATCATTAAAGAAAATGATAGCTGAATTATATGGCAAGGCGACAGGCTGCACAGGTGGCAGAGGTGGCTCTATGCACTTAACAGACTTGGATTGCGGTTTTATAGCTAGCACTGCAATTGTGGGTAATAGTATACCACTGGCGGTTGGCAGTGCGTTAAGTCAAAAACTACAAAATAGCAATTTTTTGACCGTAAGTTATTTTGGTGACGGTGCAACGGAAGAAGGCGCTTTTTACGAGTCGTTAAATTTTGCAGCAGTTAAATCTCTTCCTATATTATTCATATGTGAGAATAACCGCTATTCAGTGTATAGCCCATTAGAAGTTCGCCAGCCGGTTAATAGAAGCATTACGGATTTATCGCAATCAATTGGAGTTGAAAGCTTTCACGCTGATGGAAATCTTTTAATACCACTAACCCATGCCGTTGAGAGTGCTATTGAATATATTAGAAAGAATAATGCCCCAGCACTCTTAGAGCTTGATACATATCGTCACAGAGAGCATTGCGGTCCTAATTTTGATGATGACTTAAACTACAGAGCCGCAGGTGAAGTCAAAACATGGCTTGAAAAAGATCCGTTAAAATTATTATTCGCGGAACTATCAGCAGATCAACATTTCGAGAAAACTCATAACGAAATGATTATCAAAATAAAAAATGAAATAGAAGATGCTTTTCTTTTTGCTGAAAATAGCCCTTTTCCAAATCCACAGTTAAACGAAGAGTTTCTTTATGCAAAATAAAACAACAACATTCGCTGAAGAAATAAACCAAGCACAGCACTGTGCCATGGCTGAAGACGATAGCATGATTTGTATGGGATTAGGTATTAATGATCCAAAAGCTATTTTTGGTACAACTACAGGCTTACAATCAAAGTTTGGCTCAGACCGTGTCTTTGATATGCCAACATCTGAAAATGCAATGACGGGTGTAGGGATTGGCGCAGCTATTACTGGCACACGTGTATTAATGACCCATCAACGAGTCGATTTTTTCTTGCTTGCCATGGACCAACTTGTAAATAATGCCGCTAAGTGGCACTACATGTTTAATGGGCAAATGACTGTACCTTTAACAATACGTTTAATCATAGGTAGGGGTTGGGGTCAAGGACCCACTCATCAACAAAGCTTGCAATCATGGTTTGCACATATCCCTGGACTTAAAGTTGTTACTCCAAGCTTAACTGATAATGTAGGACAGCTACTTTATCAAAGTATAATGGATAATAATCCAACTATTTTCCTTGAACATCGATGGCTGCATAACCAAAACATCGACAAAGAAACGTGCGTCGATTACAACTCAAACATGCAAACAACGAGAGTCATCAAAGAAGGTGAAGATGTCACTATCATCGCTAATAGCTATATGCTCCTAGAAGCCATACACTGCCACAACTTTCTAAAAAAACAAGGTGTTAACTGCGAGGTAATTGAGGTATCTGAACCGACAAATATTGATTGGCAAACTATTTATAACTCGGTCAATAAGACTCAAACCTGCATATGCACTGATATAGGACATAACTCATTTTCTGTCTCTAGTGAAATTTCAGCAAAAATATATGAAGCATGCTTTACTTCCTTAAAAAAACCAATAAAACGAATAGCACTCCCCTCTTACCCTGAACCTACGAGCTTTGGATTAACAAAAAAATACTACAAAACCAGAACTGAGATTACTAAAGCTGTATCTGAACTCCTTGATAGGGAAATATTTATGACCGAAGATGTAGAATTTCCTCACGATGTTCCTGGTAACTGGTTTAAAGGCCCGTTTTAATGAATCGAGTATTAATTACAGGAATAAATAGTGGTATTGGGCAAGCACTTGCTGAGCGCTTAAGCCAAAATACGATTATTCACGGTACTTATCGAGGGCGAAAATCAAACTTAGATTTTGCTGAACTAACAAAAGTTGATTTTAGCTCACAAAAAAACGTTGACGATTGGTGCCATAAAACGAACTTTTCAATATATGATAGTATAATTTTTGTTCATGGCACACTCGAGCCAATCGGTTCTCTATCAGATTGCTCTTATGACGATTGGGAAAATGCATATAGAATTAATTACTTATCTATAGTGCAAGTGTTAAGTTCAGCAGTTCTAAAAATGAAATCAAACTGCAAAATCCTGACTTTTGCTGGCGGAGGCGTCAATAGCGCCCCGACGAAGTTCAACTCTTATATAAATGCGAAAGTAGCATTAATAAAAATGACTGAAGTTTTAGCTGCTGAATATCCCGATTTAATCTTTCTAAATGTTGGTCCTGGCTGGGTAGATACACCTATTCACCAACAAACACTCCACGCAAAAGAAATAGTGCCGGAAGCATATAAGGAAACAGCCAGAAGATATGAGGAAAATGACTTTGTGTCTATGCAACTGGTCATCGACTCCTTAATTTTTCTTCTTGATAATGCAAATAGTAAGTTTAGTGGACGAAACTATAGCATTGCATCCAAAGAAATTTTTCATGAGGATTTTTTGGAGTCTCTTGAAAACCCAAATATCTACAAATTGCGTAGACTCAATAAAGAGCATACATAAATGAAACTAACGGATTATATCGCATCTTACCTTGCTCAATTAGATATCAAGCATGTATTTGTTCTGCAAGGCGGTGCTGCTTTACATTTAATTGACTCAATTGAAAAACACCCTTCGCTTTCAGCTATTGCAATGCAACATGAGCAATCATGTGCGATGGCTGCTGATAGTTATGCAAAAACACACCATGTACTAGGCGTGACTATAGCCACATCAGGCCCAGGCGCTACAAACTTATTAACAGGTATCGCAAGCTCCTACTTTGACTCTGTAGCTACTTTACATATAACTGGAAATGTAGCTTCATTTAGGCAATCGCATAAATTAGGGGTTCGCCAATATGGTTTCCAAGAAACCGATATTGTTTCTATGGCAAAGCCAATAACAAAGTACGCAATACAATTAAAAAGACCTAATGACATTATCACTGTATTACCTGAAGCTATAAAAGCAGCATTAAGTGGCCGGCCAGGGCCTGTGTTAATAGATATTCCTGATGACTTTCAGCGAGAGATATTAGATATAAAAAAAATACCATTTGAAGCTTTTAATCAATCAACTGTAAACCATAAAGTAATTCAAGAAAACATATTTAATAACTTCATAGTGTCATTAAAACAAGCGAAAAAACCTTTATTTATTCTTGGTGCTGGGTGCCATAACTCAGCAGAACGGTTAATTTCACTTGCAACAAAACTAAAAATCCCCTTTCTATCGACTTGGCCGCTCAAAGGGATTGCAAATCATGATGACGAGCTAAATCTAGGGAATTTTGGAACTCATTCTTTACGTGGGAATAATATCGTTTTACAAAATTGTGATTTTATCATTTCTATTGGGTGCAGACTAGATTCAAAAGCCACAGCAAAATTAGATACTTTTGCACGTGAAGCTAAAATCGCAATGGTGGATATTGACCATAATGAAATAGAGAAATTTGCCCAATTAGGCAAAGTAATCAACTATCAATTTCCTGTATCTGTTCAAGTTTTTTTAGATGCTTTTTCACTGCATTGTGAAGATTTAATTGAAATATTTAAAAATAACGATGTGTGGCTAAATTATATTACGGATGTCACACAAGAGTTTAACTACATACCTGAATATAATTACGGTGGTGTAAACCCATATTTAGCTGTTGAGTTGTTTAGTGGTGCTTTCTGTGATGACCAAAATATATGTGTGGATACAGGTACTTGCTTACCTTTAACTCTTGTCTACGGTAAAGAGAAAAAAGGCCAGCAGTATATTTCTTCATATAATAATACCCCCATGGGCTATGCTTTACCTGCATCGATTGGTGTTGCCCTAGCAAAAGAAAAAGAAGTATTTTGTATAGTTGGCGATGGTGGTTTGCAAATGAATATCCAAGAACTTTCAACGTTAAATCACTTGAAACTTCCAGTCATTATTATTGTATTTAACAATAGTGGTCATTGTATGATAAAACAAACCCAAGATGATTGGCTAGACTCAAATTATTTTTCTGCTGATTGTAATAATGGCTTGCCTCACATAAATTTTTCTGAAGTTGCTAAAGCTTATGGGATCGACTCTGAAAAAGTTGAAAATAATGAGCAATTAAAATTATTAGTAGAACGTTTACACCTTCGCATGGATCAAGAAGGGCCAAAGCTTATCGAATTAGTAATTAACCCAAACTTTAGATATGAACCGATTATCAAGTATGGCAATCCATTAGAGAATATGAGCCCTGAACTTGCTTACATAAAACAAAAAAAAGCTATGCTTATACCCAGTTTGAAGGAAAATCTATAATGATAAACTTACACCAAGAGCTGGTTATGCTAGCTAGGAATACACAATCACACGTACAATCAAGCAGTGATTACCAGCTTCTTAACAAAAAACTATCAAAAGTAATTGCCAGCGCTTATAACACGACATCAACACCAACATTTTTATTAACGGATAATATTACATTTTCTCTTCCGTATTACGATATGGGCAATATTAATACGACTCATTTGTTTGGTATTGATGAGCTAATCATTTTAAGCTTTTACTTGAAAAATAAAAATAACTATAAGAATGTGTTAGATCTTGGCGCTAATATCGGTCTGCATTCAATAGTGCTGAGCTTATTAGATTATCAAGTTACATGTTTTGAAGCGGACCCTGAAACATTCCGCGTTTTAAAACAAAACCTAGAATTAAATAATTGTAAAAAGATTAAGCCAATAAATGAAGCCGCGGCAAGTTTTGATGGCAAAGCTGAATTTACACGAGTATGTGGAAACTTAACTGGAAGTCATTTGAGCGGCGCAAAAAGTAATCCCTATGGAGAGCTAGATAAATTTGAAGTTAAAGTTAATAACATAGGTAATATAGCTAAAGAATTTGACTTAATTAAAATTGATATTGAAGGTCAAGAAGCAGATGTATTAACTTCAATTTCTTCGGAGGACGCTTTAAAAATTGATTTTATGATGGAAATTAATGGCGAAAAAAATGCAAAAACTATTTTCGACTACAGTTTACAAGTCGGCTTAAATATTTTTCTTCAAAAAAATGATTGGAAAAAAGTGAACTCTCTTGCCGAATTACCCCTAAGTCATAGAGAAGGTAGTGTTTTCCTTTCTAGTAAAAATAAGATGCCTTGGTAAAATATGAATATTCCAACTTATTTTAAAGCAGGTGTATTAATAGATATAGAGCAGCCCCTTCAACTACTCGATTTAAAAATACCGTATTTGAAAGATAATCAAGTTCTGGTGAAAATGCATATGGCTGGCTTGTGTAGAAGCCAGCTGATGGAGAGTAAAGGCCTTAGAGGAGAAGACAAGTATTTGCCCCACTTAATGGGTCATGAAGGTGTAGGTGAAGTAATAGCAGTTGGCAATAGTGTTACCAAGGTTAAACAAGGAAATCGTGTCGTTCTTGGTTGGCTAAAAGGCAGTGGAATCGATTCCGGTGGGACACATCTAATTAGCAAAGAGGGTCAAATTATCAATGCAGGTCCAGTTACGACTTTTTCAGAGTACTCTGTTATATCTGAGAATAGAGTAACCATTTGCCCTGAAGGTATTTCAAATGAGTTAGCTGTTTTACTCGGTTGCGCCCTCCCCACAGGAGCCGGTATGGTTCTAAACCAGATACAACCACACTCTAATAGTAATGTGATATTAATCGGACTAGGTGGTATAGGCATAAGTGCACTATTAATGCTTAAACATTTCAGACCAAAAAAAATCATAGTTGTAGATATTGAACAATCTAAATGTGACTTAGCACTACAACTAGGCGCCGATGAAGCTTATTTATATGAAGAAGCAAGCCTAGCTTTACTCAAAGAGCAACACCCTAATGGCTTTGATTATGCTATTGAGAGTGCTGGACTATGTGAAACCATAGAATTCGCTTTTAATAATATACATAACAGCGGTAAATGCTATTTTGCCTCACATCCAAAAACTGGCGATTTTATAAAGTTAGATCCTCATCAACTAATTTGTGGAAAGCAAATTTTTGGAACTTGGGGAGGTAATTGTAATCCAGACAAAGATTTAAAATCGATTGCAGATATTATTCAAAAACTTGAAATATCTATTAATTCTTTGATAAGCCATCGCTATTCTTTGAATCAAATCAATGAAGCAATATCGGCGCTCGAACGAAGAGAAATTACCAGAGCCATCATTACTTTTGAGAATATTGAAGTATGAATAAGCAAGTCCTTGTTCAAGGAAATTTTGACATTTTACACCCTGGCCACATTCGCTTACTTCGTTTTGCAAAAGAGTGTGGTGATAAACTAATTGTTGCTGTTAACAGCGACAAATCTATGGGGTTAAAGAGTCGGGTAAACGAACAACATCGCCTAGAGATGGTTCAATCCCTCGAATGTGTGAATGAAGCATTTTTATCAGATTTAACTCCAGCAGAAACCGTAAAGAGCCTCAAGCCTCATATTGTCGTGAAAGGTAAAGAGTTTGAAAGTAGGCACAATCCTGAGCATGCTCTTGTTGAAATGTACGGAGGAAAGCTTATTTTTGGCTCTGGTGAGTTCGAATCTAATTCCGAACAATATATTACAAGAACAATAAGCCATGGTCATAACTTTGATTACAAAAAATGCCAAAGTTATGCAACAAGGCATCAGTTTGATTATCAATCAATCAATACGGTATTTTCTCAGTTTAGTGAAAACCGTGTTGCTGTAATTGGCGAAATAATCGTCGATGAATATATCCAAGGTACTGCGGTAGGCTTATCTCAGGAGGATCCTACCATAGTGATGACACCAGATAGAACGGATACATTTTTAGGCGGAGCAGCAATTACAGCAGGTCATATAAAAGGGCTAGGAGCTAATCAAGTTACGCTTTTCTCGGTACTTGGCAAAGATGATAAAGCTGATTACGTAAAAAATCATATTAACGCATACAATATTGATACTATACTTTTCGATGATGGCAGTCGCCCTACACCATTAAAATCACGATATAGAGCTGGGAATAAAACACTTCTAAGGGTCAATCAAGTTCGACAGCATAAAATTTCTAAAGAAATTCAAACCGATTTATACATGCAACTTGAAAGTAGTATTAACAACTTCGATTTACTGGTATTTTCTGATTTTAATTATGGATTATTACCTCAAACTCTGGTCGATAAAGTCATTGCTTTATGCAAAGAAAACAATGTACGTGTTGTCGCAGACAGCCAAACTTCTTCTCAAGTTGGTGACATTGCCCGTTATAAAGATATGATGCTAATAACACCAACAGAAAAAGAAGTCCGTGTTGCTCTGAATAACATTGATGATGGTCTACCTATTTTAGCGCAAAAACTGTGTGAAAAAGCTAATCCGATGTCGTTGGTTATTACCCTTGCGGGAGAAGGTATTTTTATCCATCTACCAGATCAAAATGGCCAATGGGAAAATGATATGCTTCCTGCGATTAACCGTAATGCGGTTGATCCTGCGGGAGCTGGTGATTGCTTCTTAGCTGCCAGTAGCCTTGCTTTGTGCTCAGGTGCGACACCGTGGCAGGCATTTTATATTGCAAGTATTGCAGCCGCTTGCCAAGTAGATACACTAGGAAATCAGCCACTGTCTTTTAACACGCTCCAGCAACGAGTACTGGAGTCATTCAAAAATATATGAAAGCGATATTGCTAGCAGCAGGATTAGGCACTCGGTTAAAACCTTTGACTAATACAATTCCAAAATGTTTAGTGCCTATTAATGGCAAGCCTTTATTGGCTTATTGGTTAGAAAAGCTCGATAAACTTGGTGTCAACGGCATACTCATTAATGTACATTATTTCGCTGAACAAGTTGAAGAATTTATATCAACTTCCGAATACCGTGATAAAATAACAATTGTTAGAGAGACAAAATTACTCGGTACCGGCGGCACTTTGATTAGTAATAAAGACTTTTGGCGGAGTAGTCCCACAATGGTCATTCATGCTGATAACTATTGTGAAGATAACCTCACTCGTTTTTTAGAAGCCCATAACAAAAGGCCTAAAAAGTGTGATGCTACGCTTTTACTTTTTGAATCGGCTTCTCCCTCCTCATGTGGTATTGTTGAACTTGATTCAGACGATACAATCCAAAGGTTTCATGAAAAAGTATCTAATCCACCAAGTAATCTAGCAAGCGGTGCACTGTTTTTATTCTCTGAAGGTGTGTATGAAAAATACTTTTCACACTTTAAACAGGAAAGCTTCTATGAAATTAGCCACGACATGGTGCCTTTATTATTGGGCAGTCTTTATAGCTATAAAACCCATCTGAGATATATAGATATAGGCACTCCACAAGCTTATAATAAACTTCAAACTGAATTGCTGGCTATCAACAAACCTGCTTAATATTAAGATAAATAAAAACTAGGATATAAAGTGAAGTTATCTGAAAAACTTAAAAACAGCATTGCAAGCCATGCAAAACTTCCTGCAATTTTTGTTGATAATCAATACATTACTTATAAACAGCTTGCAAGTTACGCTAATAATATTAACACGAGCGAAATAAGTGAAGCTGAGCAAGTTGGAATTTTAAGTTACCGAGATACTCACTATTATAGCGCCGTACTTGCCTGCGCTTTAGATTCACGAACATTTATACCGCTTGGGGTAAAACTGCCAATAGCTAGATTGGCTTCTATCATAAAGCAAGGCAACTTAAAGTATGTTTTATACAGTAAAAAATATTTGTCGATCAGCCAAGCATTAATAAAAGCACTCCCAGATAGAGTATTTGTATGTTTGGACGATATAGTCAATAAAAGCATTGTATCAACTAAATCACTACAAGCTCGCAGCCTATCCAATATCGCTTATGTTTTATTTACTTCAGGTTCTACAGGCTCACCAAAAGGTGTGCCTATTGGCATTGCGAATCTTAAGTCTTATCTTGATACTATGTGTGAGTCTTTACCCCTCAGTAATACAGATAAGGTAAGCCAAGTATTTGATCCAACGTTTGATCTAAGCATGCATGATATATTTGTTACTTGGCTGCAAGGTGCTTGTCTTTATGTAGTGCCTGAAACCGCTATATTTGCGCCAGGTAAATTCATTAAACAACACGGGCTTACAGTGTGGTTTAGTGTCCCTTCTACTGCATCAATTATGGCTAAACTAGGAATGCTTAAAAATGATGCCTATCCTAGCCTTCGTGTGAGTCAGTTTTGTGGTGAGCCCTTACCTAGAACACTCGCTCTGCAATGGCAAAAAGCAGCACCAAACAGCAAGGTTATTAATTTATACGGACCAACTGAGGCTACAATAGCATGCAGTAGATATGTATTTGATTGTAATGATGATAGTGATAGTAGCTATATTCCCCTGGGTAAAGCACTTAAAAACATGAGCTTTGATTTAGATGCACAAGGTGAGCTTTTGATTTCGGGGCCTCAAGTATTTTCTGGGTATTTGAATGATAGTATTAAAACTCAGCAATGCTTACTTACAACAAATAATATTATCTATTATCGTAGTGGTGATCTGGTAAAGTGTGATAATAAGGGGATATTCCATTATATCAGCCGTGTAGATGACCAGGTTAAAATTCAGGGATACCGTGTTGAGTTATCTGAAGTAAATACATTAGCACAAGACTTTTTATCAAACCCTTTAGTACACACTATCGCAACTCCGAGGCAACAACCTCAAAGTTTGACTTTATTTATTTGTAATCCAGCCGATAAAGAAGTTGAACAAATGCTAATTAATTACTTAAAGCAGCAGTTGCCTAGTTATATGGTGCCTAAAAAGATCATATGGATCGATTCCATGCCACTAAATAGTAATGGTAAAATTGATAAAAGCGCCCTACATACCATGATGGAGAAATAATGAGCTTAACAAATTCGATTGAACAAGCTATCAATAATAAATTAATAGAAAAGCATGGTCAGGACATACTCATATCATTAGATAAAAAAAATAGTTTAATAAGTTTAGGTCTTTTAGATTCGCTTGATTTTATTAGTATGTTAATGGAAATAGAAAACAGCTTAAACCTTGATATTGATTTCGAAGAAGCTGACCCTGTGCAATTTACATCTTACAGTGGCCTAATAAAGCTACTTAGTGAGTCTACTAATGCCTAACAAAGTGAATTGGCAAGAAATATATAATACGGAATATGTGAATGCCCCAGAGTGTTGGAAAACATGCGGTGGCTACTGCTGTAAAAATTTTTACGGAGAGCATTTTAATATCCTAGACAAAAGTGGTGTATCTTTACCTCTTCTCGAAAATGAGTATGAGTACTATAAATCTATTGGCGGTATTAAAAATCTTACTACACCTGCTAAAAAGCGTACATTTACGCTTTCAAACGGTAAAAGCTTCAGTATCTATTTGCTCTCTTGCCAATGTGGCGGTTTATGCGAACCCCATGGACACAGACCCTTAGTTTGCAGAATATATCCCTATTTCCCAATAGTAGATGCGTTTGGTACTGTTATTGACTTTGAGTACTCCGCTTTAATGGATCTTTTTTACCGTGATCCTGATAATAACCATAAGTGTACGCTAGTTAGAGAGCAAGCCATAAAGTTGAAACGTGAACTTACAGTTTCTATGAAACCACTGTTACGTGATCCGGAAGTTGTGTTTATCTTTAGATGTTTAAAGGAACTTGTAGACCGCCTCAAAGAAAAAATGGGGGGCTTCATTGATACCTTAGATGAATCACAGAAAAAAAAGTTTATTGCTAAATATGAATGGATGATTCTGTCAGGCAAGCCTTGGAAAGATCCCGCGTTTTCAAAAAGAATTGATACTATCTACGACGAAGTTAAAGCAGCTTTCGGCAATGAGGACTTTTTGTGAGAAGTATCAGCCAAGAACAAATTATTGCAACATTACATTCAGTTGGTATCAACATGAATGACAGTGTGTTTATACATTCTTCATTATTTACACTTGGCGCTATAGAAAATCACTCAGTAAAAGAAGTGCCTAAGGCGCTCCTAAACTGCTTTAAAACTGCAGTTGGTGATAACGGTAATATATTTATGCCAGCGTTTAATTATCAATTTCCACGCAGTCGCAAAGAAGATTTACGCTCACAAAAATGTGTCTTAGGGTATTGGCCTGAGTGGTTTAGACAACAAAAAAATGTAGTACGCTCTGGACACCCTTTGTTCTCTATATGCGGTTTAGGCCCTGATGCGGCAAAAATTTGTTTACCCAAAAAGCCTGAATATTATGCCTTTGCAGAGCACTCAACGTTTAGTAGGTTAATAGAACAAGATACAGTGCTTGTACTGCAAGGCATTGGTCTTAGAGTCGCCACGGTGATTGTTCAAATAGAAGCAATGTTAGGTTTGAACTATCGTTTTAATAAGCCCTTTACCGGTGTGACAACACTCACAAATGGAGAAGAAGCAAACGGTACTTTTTACCACTTTTGCTTCCCTATAAATAATGCCTATAGGGAAGACTATTCCAAATTAGAAACTGTATTATTAAAATCAGGGGTTATGAAACAAGCCCAACTTGGAAGATCATTTATCTATACAATAAAAATGAAAGAACTTTATCATTTTGTAAAAGACTTTGTTGCTGATAACCAATTTGCATTGCTCAACTGTAACCCATCTGAACTATATCGTTTTGAAAATGGAAAAGAAGTCTCTTATTCTGTCGATAAATAATTGTTTATATCGTTATATGCGGCAACAAGTACATCAGCTTGTCGCCATTGTTTACCGCCTGATCTGCCTGAAATAATCATATTATCGACACTGTTTTTTAATGTATCAAAATTAGCTTGATTATTTTTTTCAAATTCTAAAGTTGGCACAGGAAAAGTGCCATGTATGACCTGTTTAATATGACTGATACATGTAGCATCTTGGCCGACAACTTGCATTTTCTTTAATGTATTCACAATTTCATCCACGTCATACTGCTCCACCTCTTCTGGCCTGCATAATATTTCTGCCGACAAGTTCGCATGCTGACTTTTAGTGCTGAGGTTAGGGTATAACGTCAACCTAAA
The DNA here is from genome assembly GCF_014164575.1 of Pseudoalteromonas sp. SG41-1. Classification (NCBI taxonomy): domain Bacteria; kingdom Pseudomonadati; phylum Pseudomonadota; class Gammaproteobacteria; order Alteromonadales; family Pseudoalteromonadaceae; genus Pseudoalteromonas; species Pseudoalteromonas sp. SG41-1. Next base: position 37,269 of record NZ_JACJFL010000005.1, on the reverse strand, counting down.
TATATCCGTTTGATGATCCCACACCCATAAATAATGCGATTTTTGGTCAAGTAAAAGCAAGTCAAAATTCAGGTGAAATACAATAGCGGTTCTAAGTTCTGGCTTGTTATAAATTAAAGGTAAGCCTAATGCTTTTAAAGCAATAAATGGAGGGGCACTCCAAAATAACAACTGACCGTCAAGGACTTCTGTTTTATTAGTAAGCTTTACTCCCGTGATTTGCCGCTCATTAGTTTCTATCTTTTCTATTGATGAAGAAAGTATGATATCAACTCCAGCGCTTTTAAGTTTAGTTACTAAATACTCAACCCAAGCCTCAATCCCTTTATTTTCTAATGGATAAAAGTAATTTGGGGTTTTTGAGTTGTCTTTAGTTTGTCGTTCATGAAAATGCGCTTGCGTTTGATATCCAATTTTAGCATCAAAAGTAGGGATATTTTTCAGTGCATTTGCAACATCGGGCTCAAAAGCAAGTATGCGAGTAAAGCCAAATAATCCTGCAGCCATTGTTAAAGTGTTTAAATCTGTGTGCTTGCCATATAGCTTGTACAAAATAGGCGTGATGATATGTTGGGTAAACGTTTTTCCCAATGTTTCTTCACAATAAGGAAGTATCAGTGGATTGCAACTAGAGGACGTTGCTTGAATAAGCTCAGCACAACCTTGATAATACTCTTCGCTTGGCAGTTTGTGACTATCTGGAAACGGAGAGTTTAAATCCCATTCATCGGCAAAGTAATTACCAGATTGCAACTTTTCTATTACATGCCAATAGTAATCACGATTTTCTAGCTCGCCAAATAACAGAGTATCAAGCGCTTCTATGCCCGTTGCGTTCGGTATATGTGATCCCATATCATAATATGCACCTAACTCATCTTTTATAGAACGAAATAATCCCCCAACACGCTCACTTTGCTCAATTATTGTAACTTTTTTAAAAGACTGTTTGAGCAGTAATGCCGCCATTAAACCACATACCCCACCACCAACAACGATAGCTGAATCTCGCATAATAATTCTCCAGAAACTACTAAGTAGTAGCTATATAATAACCACTCATGATTACGTAATTTGAGCAATAGATTATTTATATGCAACGATACTTCTTTGTGCAGAAGTGATCTTATCGTTCTGATCATAAGAAACATCATACGATTGCTGCGTTATTGTAAATTTACTGAATAGTTCGCAAACATCTGCTTTAGAAGCAAAAAATAGGCCATCAATGTCAGAGAAATAATCCGGCGAAAATTGTCGCGCAAACCCATCATGCTGATATTCTGAGTTTATAAATGCAGGATGAGCATCAGCATACATAATAGAAAATATACAACCACCTGGTTTTAACACTCGGTAAGATTCACTAAGGGCAACTAAAATATCTGAGCGAGGAACACAGTTTAAAGCGCTTCTGTCTATCACTAAGTCGAACGAATTATCTTGCCAAGGCAACTGAGTAAAATGACCATTAACTAAATCAGCTTTAAGTTGTAACCTTGTTAGACGCTCTTGAGCAAAATCTAAAGCAGCTGAAGATATATCAATACCAGCAACATCAACTCCCTCTTCAGCCATAAAAACGATATTATTTCCAGCACCACAGCCTAACTCTAATGCGCTTAAACTTGAATTAGTGCGCTTTAATCGCATCACCAATGATACGATTGCATCATAAGGGTATTTATTTAATTGCCTGCCCTGCTGATAAATATTCTGCCAATTACCCATTTCACTTCATGACCAAGAGTGTTTGTTGCTCTAGCTTGTCAATTGCAGACGCCATATCTAAAACACTGCATCCATATTTATCCGCAATATCAATAGAGTCATGCTCTCCATCACTATAATTTAATAACATCTTAATGTGATTAAGCTCATCGAGTTGGCTTACACGCTCTTTACTAAAAAAACTTAACGTTGGATACAACCCTTTACTACCTAAGTTAGGTTCACCAAAAGGTAGTGTATTCTCAAAAGTCGCAGCTTGTTCAAACGCCAAAAATATTTTCTCTAATTTATCAATACTATCAAGCAGTGGTTTTATTCCCATAAACGCTTTAGTATCAAGGGAAGTATGATACTGGTGGTAGCCAGAATGAAAACTACGGCTAACGCAGCACACTGGCAATTGAAAGCCAGGAGAATTATATTGCCTTTCATCAGAACCACTTAAAGGACTAAATTGTATGTTTTCATGGTTATAATCATGTTGATTTAGATGATATAGAAGTTTATCTAGCATACCATTATCATTCCGACTATGTTTAAAAACTAATTTTTCAGGTTCTCCACCCATACAATTAATAACCAGTCCAGAAACCATGTTTGCATTAAAATGCTCCCCCATTAAATGAAGCAATCCTAAACTACCTATTGTTTCAGGGTGTAATGCAAAACGGTAGGAGTAACGACGTTTTGGCCATTTTTTAATACGATTAAATAAGCCTAAAAGAACTAAAGGGCCGCTCAGCTCATTATTCGCCATTGATGGGTGACATAGATATGAACTTAATAATACTTCTTGTTTAGATTCACCATTTAAAACTGATTGGCCGATATCCAACGAACCATCTACAAACTGACTCTTAATTACAGCTTTGTATGTTCCCTCTTTAAGTTGTTCACGTATTTCATGAGCGATACAAAAACCCCAACGCTTTTTATAGTAGCTAGTAACATAAGGGATTGCCGTTGGCTGCTCAGGTAGGCTATATAAGTGCTTTTGAAGCTCTTCAAGGCTAAGCTCTCTTTCTACAGATTCTGAGTAATTAACGACCTCAATATTCAATCGTTGCATATCAGCAATTTTCTCTCCATCAGGCCCTAATAAATAAGCATCTTCACAATGCCACTCCTGAGGTACAGTCCAATCAAATATTTTTTCACCAGAAGTAATTGAAGAAATATTAAGCGGCATATACCGAGAGAGAATACTATAACTTTGTCGTAAGCCTGGACCTGTTATAGAACGAAGGATAGGGAAAAGCTCATCAAATAACTCACTGTAGAAAGCCTCTGATTCTTGGTAATCTGTCACTATTATTCCTTTCCTAAGTCACATTTTTCATCATAGTGGATTTTATAATCAGCCATTATCTCTTGGATATAACATTTCCATAACTTATTTAGCTGTTTATATTTTTCTAAACAAAATACTTCGTCTTCATATTGATACAAAAGCGTAATCATCGGGCAGTGATAATATAACAGTGAGCCTTTTATAATGTGAAAAATGTGCCCAAGAGTAGTGCCTTTTAACGAATAAACATATCTTGCTTGACGCTGTAGCTGTTTAGCCGCAGTGGCACGTCCAGTAATATTCTCATCAATAATTGATAATAAATGTTCACAGATCTCTTCAAGCTTATCAATAGCAATAAACCTATCTTCAACATCATCGATTGGCAATTCTGTAAAAAAATCATTCTTTATATTGCTTATAGCCAGATCTTTATCTATCTCTCTTTCTATATCTATCAAATGTTCTACCGCTGTCGGAATAGCCCCTTGAAGCTTGGCACCATGACCAACATTAATACAGCTTGTTACTTTATAATGTGCTAACAATTTCTCCAATTGCACATGAGCCACAAAAAACAAATCATTTGTTATTACACTCTCACTTAGGTTCCCTTTCAACAATCTTCCATCGAACTCTAAGCATGTATACCCTAGCGTATCATCATCGTTATTTACTTTATAGATGCTATCTTTACTATGATGAGAACCAGATAACTGTTTGCCGTTATCAACACCAAACAGATAAATATTACGAAACCCCATGTGTAAAAAAAATGAAAGAGCTGCATTTGCCACAACAGGGTTGCAAAAAGGAATTAGCGGCAAGCCTTGATATATATGGGTAAGACATAAAACTTCCATTAAACATGTCCCCGCCTCATTACCTTTTCCCGCTATTCCTGCCCATTTATAACGTTTATTGGTATCGGGATATAAGGTATTCAGACCCAACAAATTCACTTTTTTATATTCATCAGCAGGGAAAATATCACCAAAAATTTTGTAGTTCGAATATGGCCGTTCAACTAATACGTGGAAGTCAACTGGGATACCCTTATTATATAATGACGCTATGGCCGTTCCCGCAGCAATTACGATCCCTTTTTGATGGTTATTTTTTAAAAAAACTTCAGCCTCATCCAGTGATGGACCATTACCAACGATAAATATAGGCGTATCAAAGTCCATTTCCTGGGCCGTCTTCGTTAGTAACGCAGCTTTATTTCGAATATGGTGGATACAATGGGCTAGACCTGTTATTGCATCGTTATAGAAACCATGACCAAACTGAAACCGAAAGTAATCATTACTCCATTGCTTAATTAAATCGTTTAATTCAACCCCTGGTGTATGTTGATAACAAAAGCTACGAACTAAGGAAAACGCCCCGATATCTTCAGCTATTTTTTCAATATCCGTTATAAAGGATTCATGATCTACACCTAAGTGAAAAAATAGACATCCCCCATCAGCATCGACTTTATTTATAACTTCAAACCAATCAGTGCAAAATAAACTCGCAAAAAATTGTTCAAAATCTGGTTCAACTAAAAAGGTATAATCAAATTGAGTTTGCTCCAAAAGAAGCGGAACATGATAACCGAGTCCAATACCAAAAATAATAGCAGAAGGAAACGAAGAGGGTAATTTACCTAGTCGAGGCTTATCTTCAGCCCTAACATTTTTCATAAATTGAGTTAATTTGGTCATGTATCGAATATGAATACGAGTATCATCATCGTTTTCTGGATAGCCCGTGTAATCAGTAAAACTGAACGCGGGGTTTGAAGTTTGCATATGTATTTGTTTTTTAGTTTGGGCCATTGGGTCTTGTGAATAAAGTAAAGTACTTCCACCACTTGGTATAAAATTACCATGCCCAGAATCTGTAACATGTAAGCAAAAGTCATTTTTGGTTTTAAAGTTTTTTATTGCTATTGCTATATCAGGGAAAAAATCAGCAAAACACTCAAAATTCTTTTCAAATCGCTCATTTGCTTCGGTGGCAAAAATCGCCTCTCTTTCTTGATGTTTTATAGTTTTTTCAAGTTTTTCTGAGATGTGCTCAAGCTCGTTATTAATATCTATATTCTTTATCATGTCGGTTACCTACTTGATATTTTTATACACATTTATTTTTTTTTGCGTATTAATATGAACACCAAGTTCTTTTGCAGCCTGCTGTTTTTTGAGGCTTATTTCTAATACCGTAGTATTCAGTTTAATTGAAAAATCCGATAAAAATAACATATCGTTTTCGCTAAGGTTCTCAGGTGAGGCAAAGAGTGCTTTCAATGTTCTATCAATTGATAGTAACTTGCTTTGAGCTGACTCTATATCACCTTCAGCTAAATATTGATTAATTACTGACAAATCGGGGACTAACTGAGACAATAAACTAGCCGACATTAGCATCTATACCATTTTCACTAAGTGTTTTTTCTCGAACATCATGAGGAATAGCATCCCAAGCAGACTTTATTTCTTTTAATAAATTAGATACTTCGTCAACAATTGCAGGATCATTTTTTATTGTTGCATCAACTAAGCGATCTATCATATAAGAATAAAGTGCATATAAATTATCAGTCACTTCACCACCAACTTTAAAATCTAAACAGCCCCTTAAGGCTTCAATAATAGCAGTCGCTTTAGATAAATGTTCGGCCTTCGCTTCCATGTGTTTTCTTTCAATAGCAACTTTAGACATCACCATTTTTTCAATCGCACCCGCCATTAACATTTGAATTATTTCATAGCGATCAGCACCGGCAACACGGGTCTTGAGTGCTTCTTTCTGATAATTTTTTACTTTGGCGTTATACATATTAAAACCCTTTTAAATCAAAATTCATTTATGATTTGTTTCTTGTAAATCCAGGCAAGCTTGCAAGCTGCGCTCCTAAGTACTGTTGTGTTGATTGCATTTGCGCCAGTAATACATCCAAGCCCGCATATTGCTTTCTAAGTCTGCCTTCTAATTCGGTCATTCTAAATTCATGCTTTAGCACATCATCTTCTAAATCAGTGACCTGTGTATTTAAATTATCTTCTCTTTGCTTTAAAATACCTTTTGAACTTACGTAATTATCTAAAAAAGATTCGAACTGTTTAGCAACACCATTTTCACCAGCAAAAGCCTTTCCGATATCATCAAAATTCTCATCCATTGCTGTATTTAAACTACGGACTAAACTTGATTTTTCTAGATAACCTTTCTTGTCAACACCCAAGCCAATATCGAAAATACTTGTGAAAGGCCCTGCATCCGTTAAATTTGTAGAAAGCATATTGACCATTTGCGAGCTCAAAGTACGAATGGTTGCATCGCTATTTAAAGGTTTACCGACTCTCGATTGCAGACCTAGCTGCCCTATAGCATTGTTATAATTAGCAATAAATTCATCAATTAATGTTGTAACGCTCTCACGGTCATAGCTAACAGCCAACTTTGCCGTTTCTCCATCAACGCTTTGTCGTTTAGCAGTGATCGTCATATCTTGCACAGCATCTTTAAAGGTATTTGTGTCATTAATAATCTCAATACCATCAACTTTAATTACTGCGCTTTTTGCTTTATTTTCATCTGCTATACCAATACCACCGCTATTAGGAGCTCCACCATTAGCATCAGTGGATACATTATCAAGCTCAGCATTATCATTGGTGATTACCAAATCATTATTAGCGCCACTTACACTCGAAGTAAGAACCAACTTTGACTCTGTACCAGTATTTATTATATTTGCTGTTACACCAAAATTATCATCCGAGTCATTAATTGCGTCACGCAAATCAGCTAATGTTGCACCTGCATCGAGAGTTAGATCAAAGCTTTTGTCTCCAGCAGCAAATGACAAGGTGCCTCCAGAAGCAGTGACCACATCGTCAGTAGATGTAAACAAAGGAGGTACGGCATCGTTTGACGTTGCGCGACTGCCTTGAGCAAGTGCTACAACTTCAATTTTAAAATTACCAGGCGTAATATCTTTTGTCGGTGTAACAGCAATTAAATCGCCGTCGTCACTAGTCGGTTGGCTAATATTGGCTATGCGTTTATTGAAATTATCAGGATCTGCTAGCTTTTTTATTGTGTCTTGTAGCTTGGATAACGCAGACTTGATCTCTCCTATTGAAGATAATTCAACTTCTAACGACTTGTCCTTTTTTGCAAAAGCATTCATTTTTGGAACATTTTCGGCATCAACAGTTGCTTTAATGATACTTTCGAGATCCAGTCCAGATCCAATACCTGCAGATGTTATAAGTGGCATACTTCTCTCCTACTATCTGTTCCAAAAAATATCATACGGTTTGATTTAGTAACAAACCTTTGCTAGTAAGTTTATCGGCAAATTCATCTAAAGCTTTAGCAACTTCTCTAAACTCTTCAGTTGGAATTTCACGAATAACTTCTTCGCTTGTTTTATCAAACACTTTGATTATTGGCGGATCGCCCTGCTCATCAAATTCAAACTTCAAATTTGTTGCCGTCACAGGTATATATTTATTTAATTTCTCTAAGTTTTCTTTCACTTCGTCGATCAGTGCTTTTCTTTCACTTTCAGAATCAAGTTGCTGACTATCATCAACAAGTGCGGGCTCTCTACCAGCAATTTTTGTACCAGCTTGTTCAACAGTTGCTTTTTTACTTGCTTCGTTTAACTCATTTTTATTTGTAAAAGATGAATTAGCGGTGACGTTTTCACTCGATTTAATTATTCCACCTAAGTCAGCCATAGTAGCTCTCCTTCAAAATACAAACAAAGTATAAGTCATTATCGAGACAATATCTCAATAATGACCTAATTAACCGTCTAGCCTAGTAACGATAATGCTACTTGTGGACGCTGGTTTGCTTGACTCAAAATAGATTGGCTTGCTTGTTGTAATATTTGTGATTTAGTCAAATTAGCTGTTTCGGCAGCAAAATCAGTATCTTTGATACGAGACTGAGCAGCAGATAAGTTTTCTGAGATATTAGATTGATTTCGAATCGTTGATTGAAAACGATTTTGCACAGCACCGAGTTCTGCACGCTTTTTATCAACTACAGCAATCATTGCATCCATACCCGCAAATACTGCTTGTGCATTCGCTTGTGATGAAACACTTATCTTATCAGCCGTGAATACACTAGCGAAAGTAAGCGCTGAAGCAGCGGTTACTCCGCCCCCCATAGTACTGACATTAGCAGCTAAATCTTTGAAACCATCTCCAGTAACAGAACTTGCAACCCCAGCAATACCTGAAAGTGTAAATCCGCCCTGACCTGCAACGGAGTAACCACTACCATCGGTATTCGCCGTGTTTGTTCCTACATCTTTCATGCTAAAGCCGATTGTTTGTACTGCATCAGCCCCTACTTGAAACTTAGCATCATAAGTACCATCAAGTAAGTTTTGCCCACCAAAAGTAGTATCAGCAGCAACACGATTCACCTCTTCTGATAGCGAACGAATCTCTTCTTGGATCGCTAAACGATCTTCATCGGTATTCGAACCATTAGACGCTTGTTGCGCAAGCGTTCGAACACGTTGAAACATTGATGTTACTTCATCAAGGGCGCCTTCAGCAGTTTGAGCAAGAGAAATACCGTCATTTGCATTTCGGTTACCTTGATTTAAACCGTTAACCTGAGAAGTTAAACGATTCGATATTTGCATACCTGCAGCATCATCTTTTGCACTATTAATGCGAAAACCTGAAGATAGTCGTTGAAAGGATGTATCGAGCGAGTTACCAGATTTCATCAACTGGCGTTGTGCGTTCAATGAACTCACATTAGTATTTACATATAAAGCCATAATAGCCTCCGCTTTATCATTTTAAATAGAATAACAACGGGATACCCCTACCCTGTTATTACTCCAGACTGAGAATCCTAGATTTTTAGTTCTCTAAGTCAGTTATCGTCAGATAAAACGGAAACTTTAGCTTTATTTATAAATTTTTAACAACGTTATGCTATTTTAACCCTGTAACAAGCTTAATGCTGCCTGAGGTCTTTGATTTGCTTGTCCTAATATTGTTTGGCTCGCTTGTTGTAAAATTTGGTTTTTCGTTAAGTTAGCTGTTTCTGCGGCGAAATCAGCATCTTTAATTCTCGACTTTGCTGATGCTAAATTCTCAGATATATTTGCTTGGTTACGAATGGTTGACTGAAAACGATTCTGTACAGCACCTAATTCAGCGCGTTTTTTATCAACAACAGCAATTAATGCATCCATACCAGCAAACACTGCTTGCGCATTAGCTTGTGATGAAACAGTAATTCCATCAGCCGTAAATATATCAGCAAAAGTAATTGCTGTAGCAGCAACCCCGCCTATAGAGCTGATGCCAGCAGCTAATACACCGTAACCATTCCCACTAACAGCACTTGCAATACCCGCAATTCCTGAAAGCGTAAAACCATCATTACCCACAATTGAGTTAGGAGCTCCGGCACTATTTTCACCTACAGACTGCATACTAAAGCCAATCGTTTGCACAGCATCAGCACCAACCTGGAAACTTGCCGAATAACTTCCATCTAATAAGTTTTGACCACCAAATGTAGTATCGCTGGCAATTCGGTTTACTTCGGCAGATAATTGCTTGATCTCTTCTTGGATAGCTAGGCGATCTTCATCGGTATTAGAACCATTCGAAGCTTGTTGTGAGAGTGTTCTTATTCGTTGGAATGAATTAGTAATCTCTTCCAAAGCACCTTCAGCTGTCTGTGCTAGAGAAATACCGTCATTAGCATTACGATTACCTTGGTTTAAGCCTAAAATTTGCGATTGTAAACGATCCGATATTTGCAAGCCAGCGGCATCATCAGCAGCACTATTTATACGTAGCCCTGATGATAAACGTTTAAATGACGTATCTAAGTCATTTCCCGTATTTGATAGCTGACGCTGTGCATTTAACGCACTAACATTAGTATTTACATATAAAGCCATAATAAACTCTCTTCTTATCTGTCAAATTAAAGCCATTCTTGTAATGAATGGTGTTTTGACAAAGTGACTCGTTACAGTGGCAAACTAAAGTTGGCCTGGGGCAAAAAACTGCCACTTTGCAGGTTAATTTAAAAACTTAATAAGTATTCAGCAATCTTTAGGCCAACTTTATAGATAGAGTTGCATTGAATTATAAAAAACGAGAAAAGGGCCTATAAGGCCCTTTGAAGATAAGTTTGAGAGTGGGTATGTATAACACTTACTATTGGCATAGTTTGTGCTTTAACAATTATGTTCTTACAAATGTTAGAACAATACAGGATTTTTAAGCACCTCCGCTTTATCAATCCGTTTCAGCGCCTTTGTTAATACCCCATTAGACAAAGGCGCTACATTCTTAGTCAATTAATTGACTCTTCCCAACCAATTATCCTAGAAGACTTAATGCAGCCTGTGGACGTTGATTAGCCTGACTAAGAATTGTTTGGCTAGCCTGTTGTAGAATCTGCATTTTTGTTAAGTTTGCCGTTTCTTGAGCAAAGTCAGTATCCTTAATACGCGATTGTGCAGCACTTAAGTTTTCAGAGATATTTGATTGGTTACGGATCGTAGATTGAAAACGATTTTGTACCGCACCGAGTTCTGCACGCTTTTTATCAACCACAGCAATCATTGCATCCATACCCGCAAATACTGCTTGTGCATTCGCTTGTGATGAAACGCTTATCTTATCAGCCGTGAATACACTAGCAAAAGTAAGTGCTGAAGCAGCGGTTGAACCGCCCCCCATAGAGCTTACACCAGCAGCTAAATCTTTGTAACCATCTCCAGTTACAGAGCTTGCAACACCTGCAATACCTGAAAGTGTAAATCCGCCCTGACCTGCAATGGAATAACCACTACCATCGGTATTCGCCGTATTTGTTCCTATATCTTTCATGCTGAAGCCGATTGTTTGCACTGCATCAGCCCCTACTTGAAACTTAGCATCATAAGTACCATCAAGTAAGTTTTGCCCACCAAAAGTAGTATCAGCAGCAACACGATTCACCTCTTCAGATAGTGAACGGATTTCTTCCTGAATTGCTAAACGGTCTTCATCAGTATTTGAACCATTTGCGGCTTGCTGTGCTAGAGTTCGTACACGTTGGAACATTGATGTGACTTCATCTAATGCCCCCTCAGCTGTTTGTGCTAGTGAAATACCATCGTTCGCGTTACGGTTACCTTGGTTCAAACCGTTAATTTGTGATGTTAAACGGTCAGAAATTTGTAGACCTGCCGCATCATCTTTCGCACTGTTAATACGAAAACCTGATGATAAACGTTGGAATGATGTATCCAGTGCATTACCAGAATTATTTAATTGTCTTTGTGCGTTTAACGCGCTAACATTTGTATTTACATATAAAGCCATGATGTCTCTCCAGAAGTAAACTTATCATTTACTCTCAAACTTACTAGATTAAGCAGTGGTTGTTATTTTCAACGCTTTGCTTGGTTAATTAAGTTATCGGTCTAGCAAAAAAATCCTTTAGCTTTTTTTTAATTTTTTTAACTTTATTTTTTAAGCTCTTGTAATTTAATGAATTTTTAAATTGTTTAATTAATGAATTCCATTAAACGAATAAAAGATTATTGTACAGGTCTTTTTCTTCAGGAAATTATTAAGCTGTTAAATAGTAAGGAGATGATCTTAAAAGGCTGGAGAAATACGAGAGTAAGGCAATATATTGCCTTACTCCTTTACTTACTTATAAGTAATCGAACAGTGATAATTTAGCCAAGCGGCCAAAAGTTGCCTGCGAGGCTTGTAGTGCAGTTTCTTGCTTCGTGAGTTCAGTAATGGCCTCAGCCATATCGAGTTCAATTAAATCTGCACGAGAAGATTTGTTATTTACATCAAGGTCACTATTAGATTGCGTGATTTTTTCAGCTGTATTTAACCGCCCACCTAAACCAGCCTGCGTTAAAGAGACCTGATTTTTACTATTGTCGATCTGGATCATGGCCGCTGCCAATACTTGCTCATAATCTTCTTGGCTAATTGTTGGATCAGTCAGTCCTGCGATCAAATCATTTAAGGTGTTTAAAATATTTTCTTTTTGCGGTGCTTCTAAAGTAAAGTCTACCTGCCCATTTGCCACGGGGCTAATGTCGATTTCCAACCCTGCAAATTTAATTTGTGATCCCTCAAAGCTGCCAGAGCTGATCACACTTCCACCTTGTTCAACCTGATAAGTATTAGGTGTACCTGCTGTCGTTATAATATTAAACGTATTTGCTCCGACTGCGGCAGCAGGATCAGCGTTATAATTTGCTTTATGAAAAGAGTCAAACTGAGCTTGTTCACGCACATACACTTTTGCACTAGTGATCCCTCCTGATGCAACACCATCATTCGAGGCGACGTCTAAACGTGCATTGACCTTTTCAAACGTATCAACCCCATTATCACTGGATTTAATTTCAACTCCTTCCGCTACTTTAATTTTATGCTGGCCTTGGTCGCCACCATAAACATATTTGCCAGTTGAAGAATCAAGCGAATAGGTTTGGGTATTATCTTGATAACCTGAAAATATATACTTCCCATCTTCAGTTTTAGCATTCATTAAATCAAGCACACTACTTTGTATAGATTTAATCTCTTCAGCAATACCTTCACGATCTATATCTGTATAAACACCATTACCAGCTTGAATTGCTAATGTATGTGCTTTTTCAAGCGAGCCTTTAATATTCTCAAGTACACTTTCTTGGGTATTTAAACGACTCGTCAGCATAGTAATATTTTTACTGTATTGCTCATTCGCTTGTATACGATCGGTATACAGTAACGCCCGTGCTGTTGCCGATGGATCATCTGAAGCTGTAAGCACTCGCTTTTGGGTATTAACTTGCTCTTGTGCTTTATTGACATTTTGCTGATTATTCAAAATCGAATTAACACTGTTTTGGTACATCAAATTATTAGATAAACGCATAATTACCTCGCAGCATTAAGTAAAGTATCAAAAATTGTACGGGCTGTTGATAGCACTTGTGCAGACGCCGCATAAGATTGTTGAAAACGTAATAAATTGGCTGCTTCTTCATCAAGGTTTACTCCCGAGAGTGACTCATACCAGGCTTCAGACTGTTGAGCTAATGCCTCAAAAGCAGCGCCATTAGTCTTCGCTTGATTGGTTACAACACCAATATCAGTAACTAACCCTGCATAGGCTTGATTAAATGTTTTATGATTATCTGCAGTTGAAGTTGTGGTCACATTTTGTCGAACTAACTCACCACTTTGTAACCCAGCCAACATTAAGCCATTGCGGTTATCATCAAAACCACCTTCATTAAACTCCAGTGTAAAACTATCGCCTGTTGCTGGTATGCCTTCAATATTAAAGTCAAAGCCATATAATTCGAAACCATTCCCAGCTTGTGAAAGCATATTTTCAGCAGGCGGAGTGACTGTAAAAGTACTTGTATTGACCCCATCTGATATTGTGTATTCATCTGGGTTAGCAGTTTTCACTATCGTGATATCGCCATTAGCAAGATCCGGAGGTGTCGTAGTTGTAAAACCACCTGAAGTCACACTACTTACACTACCTACTGAAATATTGGCATTGCCAGTGTTGTTTATGTTATCAGCCGTACGGATTGGTGAAGCAAGCGCTAACGATTCAGGCCTATCGGTGGCAAGTGTTAAACTCGATGCAGCCTCTGCATTAAGTTTTACAGCAAATTGATCGCCAACATTACCGGTTCCTGTAACATTTAATTGTAAACCAAAAGATTCCCCACCGGTCATAGTCGATGAATCAATAACGCCAGCAACTATATTGGCGGTTGAGGGAGAGCCTAATGGTTCACCTTTATTATCGACAGGTTGTATTTCTACCGTTGTACCACTGGTATAAGTAACAATAAAGTCACTAGCAGGAATTTCACTGCCTTTACCAGGCTCTAGGGTAGCCGTCATGCTTGAGTTACCTGTATTAGCTTGATAGGCGTAACCGCCAACCGTTGGAATTGTAAAAATGTCCCCACCAAGTTCACCGTTGCCGTCCATCCCTAAACGGTTTTGTTGGTTAAAAGCATCAGCAATTGCAAGCCCCATTTGGCCAAGCTGGTTTTGTGCTGGCACTAAAATATCATCACGAAATGCTAGTAACCCACCAATCTTACCTTTAAGTTTACTTACATCAACATCAAGCGGCACAGCTTTGCCGCCATTTATATCTAAACGTAATTCTTTAAAATTAGGATCCGGATCACCCGCCATCGAAAACAAATTAAATGCGCCGTCTTGCATTACGAGTGATTCACCGGTGCCCATAAATACCAGCTTTTCACCGTTGGGGCCATCAAGAGTCTCTACATCTATTAATTCCGATAACTTACGAATAGCAAGGTCTCGCTCGTTATACATGGTGCTTGAGTTTGCCTCATTGCGCGTACCATTTACCGTAGCTATTTGCTTATTCAAACTGCTAATATTTTGAATCAATGTATTCGCTTCATCAGAAAAAATTTCTAACTGCTCATTCACGATGTTTTTTTGATCAAATACAATGCCTGACAAACGATCCATTTGATCAATCAAATTTTCTGCATCTGTCATAACCAACGAACGTGCAACTGTTGATGATGGCTGATTTAAGCTTTCCTGCACATTGTTGAATAACGAATTCATACTGCTCGATAAGCTATTGGATTCTTGAGAAAACAAGCTATCAACCCGGCCTGCTTCTGTAACAAATTGATCAAAAAAGGTTTTATTTGAAGTATCGCGATTGAGCTGCTTTTGAGCAAATTCATTCAATAATCGATATGTTTCACCACGACCAACTTGATTGTCGATCATGGTCATATGCTCTGTACGCTCACGTACATAACCAACTGTATTTATATTGGCAATGTTTTTACTGGTCGTTTGTAGCAATTCTGAATTAGCGCGAACGCCTGAATTTGCAATGTCTAATAAATTAAACGACATCTTAATTTACTCCTTGGCGAACCAATGTTGTCGCCAGTGTTTTAAGTTCTGTACGATTAAGTACTTGCTTAATTTTTTCGGCATAATTGGGGTCTGTGGCATAACCGGCTTTTTGTAAAGAGTCTAAAAAAGCGGCCGGTTTTGCGGTATTTTGTAATGCTTCTTGGTAGCGTGGGTTTTCCGTTAAAAACTGCACAAAGTCATTCACGCTGTCTTTAATCGAATCATATGCTCTAAAGCTGGCTTGTCTTTTTACTGGTGTACCTTGCTCAAATTCGAGTGTCATTTTATTGGCTTTCTCACCCTGCCAGCTTCTATCTGATTTGATATTGAATAAGTTAAAGCTGCTGTTGCCATCACTTTTATTAATAATATGCTTACCCCAACCAGTCTCAAGAGCTGCTTGTGCAACCATCACAGCAGGGTTCAAACCAATTTTTTCAGCTGCTGTTTTTGCATGCTCCCAAACACTACTAATAAAATCTTCTGCATTTTCAAACTGAAGTTTTTGCGCTGTTGATGGGCTGCTATTAACAGCCTTGGTGTCAGCCGTGTTTTCAGTATTCGTACCTGTTGCACGTTGATCACTGGTAAAATCATCAACAGTACGCAGCACTGAACTAGGGGTAAAGTTTTTTCCATCAGGAGAAAGTTGTTGCACTATGAGATCGGCTAAACCCAATGACCCTTTTGAAGATAAATCAACTGATAACTGTTGATCATGCATTTCTTCAAAAAACTTTACACCACTGGAATTAAAAGGACTGTCTTCGTCTTCAAACGCTTCATTTGCTTTACGCATACTTTTAAGAAGCATCTGCGTAAAAATAGATTCAAATTGTGCCGCTGCTTTTTTTAGCGCTTCTTTCGATGCTTCAGGCGAGGCACCACTTTTTAAGGCATCTTGACGTAACGTATTAAGATTGCCTAAATCAAAGAAGTTTTGTTTATCGAGATGATTAGTATCCATCAGCAATTTGACACAGTGATTAATAATATTATTAACAATGCAATAATTGAGCCAATGCGAGTTTGCGAGTTTGCGAAGGTATAAAAGCGTTGATTAATTATGCAAGTCAAGCCCCCCTAAATGCGAGTTAACGCAAACTTAGGGGGTCAATATGGTTAAATAACCACGAGTTGACCGCTGATGGCCCCCGCTTCTTTTAATGCTTCTAGTATTGCCATTAAGTCACCGGGCGCTGCGCCGACTTCGTTAATTGCCCGTACTAAATCGTCAAGACTAACACCTGGGTTGAATACAAAGGCTCGAGAATCATCTTCGTTAACATCAATAATACTTTGATTAGTAACGACCGTTTCCCCTTCACTTAATGCGTTAGGCTGAGATACATTTTGCTGTTCCGCAATCGTAACAGTCAAGCCACCATGGGTAATTGCCGCCGCTTGTAACTTTACATTTTTACCGATCACTATGGTACCAGTACGTGAATTAACGATAATTTTTGCCGAAGTATCCGCTGGTTTAAACTCTAAATTTTCAAGCGTAGATAAATAAGCAACACGCTGCGACGCATCACGCGGTGCAATAACACGTATTGAAGCGGCATCAAGTGCATGTGCACTGTCTGGGCCGATAAGTTCATTAATAGTTTGCTCTAAACGTTTAGCGGTAGTGAAATCTGGACGATTTAAATTAAAGGTTATGTAATCACCTTGCATAAAAGGACTTTTAATTGCCCGTTCAACCGTTGCGCCATTAGGAATACGCCCTACCGTAGGCGTGTTCATTACGATCTTACTACCATCGGCTCCTTCAACACCTAATCCACCAACAATTAAGCTACCTTGTGCGATAGCATAAGTATTCCCATCAACCCCTTTTAGAAAGGTTTGTAGTAATGTTCCGCCACGTAAGCTACCCGCACTACCTATTGACGATACAGTAATATCGATTGTCTGCCCTGGCTTCCTAAATGCAGGTAACTCAGCATGCACAGCAACCGCAGCTACATTTTTGATTTTGGGTTTTAAATTCGATGCCATGGTAATACCAAAACTATTTAGCATGGCTTTAAAGCTTTGTTCAGTAAAACGACTTTGCTCACCGGTGCCAGGTAAACCAACCACGAGACCATAACCAACCAGCTGGTTTGAGCGAACGCCTTCAACCATTGAGACATCTTTAATACGTTCAGCGCTTGCACTAAAGTGCCAACTTAATAAACATATACACAGCAACGCTTTCAAGCTATTCATATCAACATCCTTTAAAAAGGGAACAGAGAGCTGGTGAAGAATCGAGTTAACCACCCTGCCGTTTGAGTCTCTTGCATTTGCCCTTTACCAGAATATTGAATCCGAGCATTCGCGATTCTATTAGAGGTCACAGTATTATCTGCAGTAACATCTTGTGGGCGCACAAGTCCTTCCAGACGAATAAATTCTTCGCCGGTGTTTAAAGTCAGCCATTTTTCACCACGGATCACTAAATTACCATTAGGTAATACACGCATAACATTCACGGAAATATCACCAAATAAACTATTAGATTGGTTTGACTTAGTATCACCTTTGAATTTTGCACCGCTGCCCACACCAAACTGAATACTATCACCACCAATATTAACCGGTAGTCCGCCTAACCCAATGACAGGGTCTAAGCTGGCATCACTTTGTTTATCCGTTTCAGTTTTAGCTGCTTTTGATGATTGCGTCGATTCTTGCAGCTTAACTGTAATAATATCTCCAGTACGTAAGGCTTTTTTATCTGAATATAAATCATTTGATAAATTACTATCAAACAATGAGCCTGTCGGCACGATTTGCTCTGCGGCAGGCTCTGGATACATGGGAGCATAGTATGGATCATCTTGAACCACGCTGTGGTTTTGAGTTGTCATACAACCACTCAATATAAATGCACCCGTTAAGACTATAGATAAATTACGCATAACTTTGCTCCGAATTAATTAAAGTTGCTGACTGATATAACTCATCATTTCATCAACCGCTGAAATCACTTTTGAATTCATTTCATAGATCCGTTGAGTTTCAATCAGGTTAACTAATTCTTCAGTTACATTTACGTTAGAGGTTTCAAGTGCACCTTGCACAACAGTGCCTAATCCTTCTAGGCCAGGGTTACCTTGCACAGGTGCGCCACTGACTGCCGTTTCGGTATATAAGTTTTGACCTACCGGCTCTAGACCTGATGGATTGATAAAATCACTGATCGTTAACTGACCTATTACCACATTCTCTGGCTGCCCTGAGATACGTACTGATACCTCTCCATCTTGCGATACAGTAATGGACTGTGCGTCATCAGGTACATTCATTTCTGGCTGTACGGGAAAACCAGCGCCGGCAGTAACAATACGGCCGTCTTCATCCGTGGTAAATTGACCATTTCGAGAGTAAGCGATATTGCCATCAGGCTGTAAAACTTCAAAAAAACCGGGCCCTGATATCATCCAATCCAATGAATTTTCGGTGGTTAACATATTGCCTTGAGAAAAGTTTTTCTGATTAGCAACCACTTTGGTACCAGCACCAAGCATTAAACCTGAGGGCATTTCAGTATCTTGTGATGAACGTCCACCCGGCTGATTAATATTTTGATAAAGTAAATCTTCAAACACAGCACGGCTTTTCTTATAACCAACGGTACTGGCATTGGCTAAATTATTTGAGATAACCGAAATGTCAGTTTGTTGGGCATCAAGCCCCGTTTTACTTATCCACAATGCAGGATTCATATTAATATCCTCTCAATAAAGTTAAACAATACGCAGCAATTGAGTTTGACGTTCGTCAATTTCTTCAGCCGTTTTCATTAACTTAACTTGTAATTCAAATTGGCGTTGATGGTTTATCATATCCACCATCTCGTGTACCGGATTCACATTTGACATTTCCAAAGTGCCACTCATCACTTTCACATCATTAGAGATGTCACAAAATCCACATATATCATTATCCAGTAATTCAGGCTTTGGCCGAAATAAGCCATCATTACCTTTTTCAAGCTCTGAATTATTTGCCTTGATCACCTTCAAACGATCAACAACTTCTAAAAAGTTAGCTGGAGCTCCTTGCGGGCGAACTTGGATAGAGCCATCTTCACTAAATTCAATTTTCTCCACTGGCAATGGCAAAATAATTGGTCCACCTTCGCCAATAACTTGACGCCCGTGACTGGTGATCAAAGCGCCGTCAGGAGTGATATTCAACGTACCGACTTTTGTATATGCCTCATTACCTGAAGCATCTTGCACCGTAAGCCATCCTTTATCGCTCATAGCAATATCTAGATCACGTCCAGTCTCAACAATACCGCCGGAAGTCATATTGGAACCAGGCCGCTCTTGCATGGTAAATACACGTGTCGGCAGGCCTTCGCCAAAAGCTTGCATCGAACGCGCTTGTGCGAAGTCAGCTTTAAAGCCTGTGGTATTGGCATTTGCTAAATTATTTGCTTTAAGCTCTAGGCCCCGCAAACTTTGCTTAGCTCCAGACGCTGCAATGTAGACCATCTTGTCCATAACATCGACTCACGTTAAAAATCTATAACATGACAAATGCAAGATAAGTGCCACAATAAACTGACGTGATAAGTTACAAAAAATAATCAATCGCAAATAAAAAAGGCTGCTAATAAATAGCAGCCTAGGTGTCGGATTATAAAAAATATTAGAACGAGATTAGCGGATCTGCAAAATAGCTTGCTGTAGTGTTGAATTCACTTCAAGCGCACGTGAGTTTGCTTGGAAGTTACGCTGTGCACTGATCAAATCTACGAGTTCATTCGTTAAATTCACGTTTGATTGCTCAAGCGCTGTAGAGTTAATGGAACCTAAAGTACCAGAACCTGGTTCGCCAGCGATTGGCTCACCAGACGTCAAACTTTTTTTCCAACCTGTATCACCAGCTTGTTGTAAGCCTTGTGAGTTAGAAAAGCGCACCATGGCTACTTGTCCTAAGAATGAGGTATCTCCATTACTGTATGAAGCGACAATCTTACCATCACTACCAATATCAATACCGGCTAAACGTCCAACAGTAGCACCATCTTGCTCAAGTGCTTTAACTTCAAAACGACTAGCATATTGAGTCGGGACTTTATTATCGGTGGCCGCTTCATCGCGCCAATTAACAGTAACATTTTCAGGGAAGCTGGCACCATTTGTTAATAAATCAGATAGCCCTACTGCCGCACCAGCACCGCTTGGAATTGCTAATGGATTGAATGTGTTATCTGTATTCGCGACACCATCTGTGTTTAATGGCTTACCACTAGAATCAAACTGAAAGGTTGATAATGGTGTGTAAGGAGGAGCAGTCTCTTGAACACCTGCAGGGCTAAATGGCTTTTCATCTAAGGTCGCATAAGTTTGCCACTCATTGTCATTACCCGTTACTGTAGAATTTGTTTTAACAAAGAAAAACTGTAAAACATGCGGCTCACCTAACGAGTCGTATACTGTTGTTGATGTTGAGCTATTATATGATGCGCTCGTTGTAGGATCAAAAGTAGTTATTGACGGCGAGGTTGCACGCGAGTCTAAGTTAAACGACGAGTAAACATTCGTCGTAGCTCGCGGTGATCCTGATGAATCAGGGATCTGTAACGCTGATGACGTGCTTAAACTTACCGATGTTGTATCACCTGTAGCTTCATCAACAGGAAAACCCTGCAAGTAATTGCCTTTAGCATCAACAATAAAGTTATCTTTATTAAGTTTAAATGCGCCTGCACGCGAATAAGTAAAATCTTGTGCCCCTAAATCTTGGCTCATGGCAAAGTAACCTTCACCTGTGATAGCTAAATCTAATGAGTTTTGAGTGAACTTTAGTGAACCTTGGTGAAACTGTTGTGCCACCATAGTTGTCTGTACACCATCACCATTTTTTGTCTTGCCTGAACTAAATACCGAAGATGCGTATACATCAGCAAATTCAGCACGTGACTCTTTAAAGCCTACCGTATTTACGTTAGCAATATTATTTGCTGTTACATCTAAGTCTTTTTGTGCGGCAGCAATGCCAGTTAATGCAATATTGAAGCTCATAATTCACCTCTAATCTGTCAATGTTTAGCCTGTGGCTAACTAATAATTAAAATTTTTACGCGATTTCTGCAACGTCAGCTAGCCTAACCGCACCTTCTTTAGTATTTATAATAATGCCGTTTGCACCATTAATATTAACACTCTCGATATTCTTAAAAGTAGCTATAGGTAAAGCCGTGTACTCACCATTTAACTGCCCTTCAGCTTTAATTTTATATTCACCTGGTGGTAAACGTTCTTTATTATCATTCATGCCGTCCCACTCGAAACGGACAGCGCCCGCTGATTGCGCACCTAAATCAATACTACGCACCAACTGACCAGATGAATCTTCAATTCGTAGAAATAAGTTTTCTACAGGCTCTTCTGCAACCACGGTTCCTTTAGCGCTACCAACATCGTTTAGGTCTAATGTATTAGACTCTAGTAATGCTTGTTTACCCACTAAAGTCGATGCTTGTAGTGCTGAGTTAGATGTCATCGATGCGGCTAATGACTGAAAATTACTATTAAGGTTTGAGATACCTTCAGCCATGGTGAAACTTGTCATCTGCGCGATCATTTGATCATTGTCAGCTGGTTTGCTGGGATCTTGAAACGACAGTTGCTGTGTTAACAATGAGAAGAAATCTTCTTGGGTTAACGCATCACTTTTCTTATCACTGCTAACCTGTTTGTCTTGCCACTTAATCGAATCTAAATAAGTTGACGATGTGCTGCTGATATCGTTACTCATAATCTTTCCTCAATTACCGCTGCCCAAGCAACAGTGTTTTACTTAACATTTGCTTCGCTGCATCAGCAACTTGCACATTGGTTTGATAAGAGCGTGAGGCAGAAATCATATTAGCCATTTCTTCAACGACATTAACGTTAGGTTTGTAGATATAACCGTTTTCATCCGCACTAGGATGATTAGGGTTATATTCAATTTGTAATGGTTTATTACTCTCTACAATACCTAACACTTTAACGCCAACAGACGACCCCTGAACATTACCGCTTGATTCTGATGCTTTCATCAGTTCAGCTGCAAAAACAGGGTGGCGCGCCCGGTAAGTTTTGTCTTGGCTTGAGCTAATGCTATTAGCATTTGAAATATTACTCGCGGTTGTGTTCAAACGCACATTTTGCGCACTCATACCACTACCTGAAATATCAAAAACGTTATATAAACTCATGCTTAGGCTCCTTGACTACCGAGGGCTTTTTTAAGGCCTTTAATTTTACTACTCATAAATTGCAGGCTTGCCTGATACTCTAATGAGTTCTTTGTATACAAGTTTCGTTCCACTTGTATGTCAACCGAGTTGCCATCACCTGTATCTGCTTGATTTGGCGAGCGAAACATTTCACTATTACCAACATAACGACTGCCACCGGCAATGTGGTTTGGGTTAGTTGTTACCATGTTATTGCCGCCTTGTTGGTGGCTTTTTGCCGCTTTCAATGCTGAGGCAAAGTCGATGTCTTTCGCTTTATAGCCCGGCGTATCAGCATTAGCGATATTGGTTGCTAATAACTCAGCACGTTGCGAACGGATCAACATTGCATGAGGATGAACCCCAAATGCTTTATCAAAACTGATAGCCATAACCATCTCCAAAAAATTGACTTAAGATGATTAATGCAAAAGTTGAGCCAATTAGGTTGATGTTTTATGGTTCGTTTAATCATTTGATTTAAAAAGAAAAACGATGTGGAGCCACATCGTTTTATAGTATTCAAGATTCGGTTTTACCACCGATGAGATTTGAGTAACTTGTGTTTTAGCGCGTTAAATACGCTGGTAAGCTATTTCTTTTGATAAATAATACCTGGATTACAGCGTACCATGTCAAATTCGTCACTTAACCCTGACATAGACTCTGATGCGCCTAAAAATAAATACCCTTTAGGATTTAGTGCTTGAGCAAACTGAGCAATAATTTTAGCTTTAACCTCTGGTGCGAAATAAATCAGCACGTTGCGGCAAAAAATAATATCAAACTTGCCCATTAGCGCGTATGAATCTAATAAGTTAAGATGTCTAAAACTCACTAATTTTTTTATTGAGTCGTTTACTTGCGCCATGCCGTTGCCACTATCTTTAAAGAACTTTTTCCTGCGCTCTACCGACAGCCCTCTAGCTAGAGCAAGGGAGTCATATTCTGCATGCTTACACATATCTAACATAGTATTAGAAATATCAGTGCCGATTATCTGCGCGCCCATTTTTAATACACCCGGCTGTTTAGCTTGAAACTCAGCAACCGACATAGCAATAGAATATGGCTCTTGTCCCGATGAACTTGCCGCAGACCAAATTTTCAACGGACGACGTAACTCTTTATGTTCCGGAAATAACTTACTTTGCAATAGTTCAAACGGGTATTGATCCCGAAACCATAAAGTTTCATTGGTCGTCATAGCATCAACGACTGCGGCACGTAACTGCCGCTCATGCGGACTCAGTGTTTTACTAACCAATTGTGACAATGATTCAACATTAAAACGAACCATTAGCGGAGCAAGCCTGCTTTTGACTAAATAAAGCTTATTATCTCCCAGAACAATGCCACATTGTTGCTCTAAAAAAGAGCGAAACTGATCGTACTCGCTTTGCTGTAAATGCTTATTTTCCAAAGTAACACCGCCTTTTCAAATTAGTCACAATGAACCCATTTTTTCACTGCTGTAGCTAACTCATCCGGATTGAACTTAGCTATAAAGTCATCAGCACCCACTTTTTCAATCATCGCTTGATTGAATACACCACTGAGCGATGTATGTAAAATAACATGTAAGGGGGCTAACTTTGGATCTGCTTTTATTTCAGCGGTTAGGGTATAACCATCCATTTCTGGCATTTCAACATCAGAAATCAACAATCCTACTCGCTCGGTAATATCATGCTTACAATCAAGTGCAGCAATCTCACGAAGGCGTATTAATGCTTCTTTACCATTTTTAGCCAGCTCTGTTTGCACGCCTAACGGCTCTAATGCACGTTTGACTTGATTACGAGCAACGGCAGAGTCATCGGCAATAAACACAATGCGCTCACCTAAGTCTTTTTGAATTTCACCATCATTAGCTATTGCAGCACTGACTTCGGTATTCACCGGGCAAATTTCGTTTAATATTTTTTCTACATCAAGAATTTCGACTAACTCGTTTTCAATTTCTGTCACTGCAGTTAAATATGAATATCTGCCAGCCCCTGACGGTGGCGGCATTATTTTTTCCCAATTCATATTAACAATTCGCTCAACGCCACCAACCAAAAACCCTTGTACGGAACGGTTATATTCAGCAATGATTATAAAACTATCTTTAATATTTTCGATCGCAGGACCACCCACGGCCATCGATAAATCGATAACAGAAATAGTTTGCCCGCGTATATGTGCGACACCTCTTATATACGCATTTGACTTTGGCATGTTTGTCAAAGGAGGGCATTGCAGTACTTCTCTCACTTTAAACACATTGATGCCAAAGCGCTGCCGCCCTCTTAGCTTGAATAATAATAATTCAAGACGGTTTTGCCCAACCAATTGAGTGCGTTGGTTAACTGAGTCTAAAATGCCTGCCATTTCAATCTCCTGAAGAAAGCGAATAAGAACGGAACAATAATTGCTTTCTTTCTGTAAAGCTACATAACTACACGGGAGCGTCTGTTTATTGACGCTAAATATTTATACCCTGTTTTCAACCATAAGCATAGTCGAAACATTATGAGTTTGTTAAAAAAAAGCCGAAGATACAGTGTTTTTTATTTTCTTGCTAGCTTATGCCTAGTAACTCCACTGTATGCGCAAACATATAGCAAAGAACAATTGCAAGAACTTGCTGTATCTCATGTCTATGATCAACTAGACCCTAATACTGCCGATGATAAGGAACTCAACGCCTTAACATTGGATAGCCGGATCCCAGATCGTGGCTGTAACAGCGACCTTGCATTTAATATTCCTACTGAGCCGCCATTTAATCGCCAAATAACCGTACAAATAAAATGTGATGACCTAAATGGTTGGAGTCAATATGTTCATGTACGTATGATTGAACTATCCCCTGTGATTATAGCCACTGAAAATTTAAGTCGGGGTGAAGTTATCGAACCCCATCATTTACGTTTGATTATGAAACCAAAACATTTCGTAAGAGCACAGTACTTACAAGATGAAGAACTGTTGATTGGTAGCCGCAGCAAACGCAATATCCGCAGTGGTTACCCTGTTGCTTTAAATCAAATCTGTATGGTCTGCAAAGGGGATAATGTCACTATTTTCGCAATAATTCGAGGATTGAAAATAAAAACTTCCGGTTTAGCCCTAGAAGATGGTACTTTAGGGGAGCAAGTAAAAGTTAAAAATGCAAAATCAGGGAAAGTTTTAAATGCCCGTGTTGACGGTGTTGAGTCTGTGCAGGTAATTATTTAAACTTTCGTATTTATGCTAAAGTTTCTAGCATGGTTGCCGATAACAAGGCATGTGTTGGATAATGTATAGGTTGAAATCATGGTAAGCCAAGTAAATAAAGGTCAGCAACAGGCTAATGTGTTGACCAATGCAAAACAGCAAAAAGTTGATTTACAAAACAATAATGCTAATACTGCGCAAGCAACTACGCCAAAAGCGACTGCTGATTCAGTAAGCTTAACACCACAAGCGCAACAGTTAAAATCTTTGCAAGACAAAGCACAGCAGTCTTCTGGTTTTGATAGCAACAAAGTGGCTGAGCTAAAAAAAGCAATTACTGAAGGTAAATATCAGATTGATGCTGAAAAGTTAGCAAAAAATATCGCTGCATTTGAGTTTGATGTGTATGGCTGATCACAACAGTCTGATCAGTTCTAAACTTGTTATGCAGCTAAATTGCTTAACATCCCTTGCTGATATCTTAGAAGATGAATTAACCGCTATAGCTTCCCGTCGTGGTGAGGGTCTAAAAGATGTCGCGAAACAAAAACTCGCCTTTTTGAGTCAAATTCAAACTTTAGACAAAGAGCTCAAAACCTTACTTGCAAATAATGACGTTGAATCTGACGAAGTGACAAACTTAATTAGTGATGTGCGTAAATTATTAGAGTCATGTAAAAAGAAAAATGATGTTAATGCTCATGCAGCCCACCATGCACAATTAACCGTCAAACAATTAAAAGACATTTTAATTGGTGTGCCAACCTCTACAACATATGACCAAGGTGGTAGTGTTGTTCACGGTAACAGTAAAATCGTCCATAACTTAAAAGCATAACCCCTTCTTTGAGCTTCACCTGTGCCTACTTCTGATTAATTGATTTACCCTGCATTTATAGCTACCTTTCGCTAGATACTTTTATTGCCAGTTTGATTCTGTGACTGAACCAACATCGTTTGCCAATTACGTGCTATCGCTAAGCGCGTTGGTCCAAATTGCAGGTTCATTTTTTCTAAAAAGACATTAAACTGGATGGGGAGACGATCGGCAAAAACCACACTGGTAACTAATATAAACAATAGCGCAAAATGCAGTAACGGGCAGTTACTAAACTTTCGCAAAAGCACGCAGCCAAGGTGTAAAACGCTCACTGACGCGACCATAAGTATATTAATAAAAACCGAGTTATTTTTTTACGTGCCACAAGCTTTATTCAATAAAAAACATTAAATAAAGCATAGCACTGAAGTATTCACTGTGAGATATTTTAGCGTGTATTTTGTTAGTTACTAACGTAAATAACAACGAATTTATTAGATCAAGCGTTTTAGTAATAAGTTACTTTTTTAACTTCGCGTGGTTTAATTTCACCTATGTATAAATCATGCACCCGCTTCATATCAAGTTGTAACTCAGTGGCATAGGTATCACCTACGGCATAGGTTTTAATTACTTGTGCGCCTTTAATAATCCCTTGTACTTGCCCTTGCAAGTGATCGTTTTGTGCAATACTGCCTTGCACTGTGGTACCTGCGGTAATTTTTTGCCCATATACTTGCTCTGCAAGCTCACGATACGCTTCTAGTTTTGATGCTTTAATCGCCATTAATGAGCGTTGTGATTGGTTATCACCCGGTTGCGCACTGATCGGCGCATAACCCACGGCTTTTAGAATTGGGTAGTTATCTGGCTCAATATACTTATATTCCACATGTTTATCAAAAATACTGCTACAGCCAGCTAGACCTAAGCTTGCTAATATACAAATTGAAATCACAATACGCATGGCTTTTCTCACGCTTTAAAAGAGACATTAATAACTAACTCAATGCACGATCAATGCCATAATTAACTGCTATGACGGTTTTAAAGCAACCTTACAAAACAATTGGTACAGTCCTTGCTCTGTCACTGTTAATAGCAAATGTATATTCATGGGGTCAGGGTAATGAAGCGAATTTTATCAATGGTAGTAATCGCCAGCAGTTGGCTGAGTATTAGCCTATTTTCCTCCCATACAGTTGCTCAATGGTATGAATCAACCGGCCATGCAAGCATTAAAAATGATGATATAAGTGCGGCAAAATCGGCGGCAATAAAAGATGCTATCACCCAAGCTTTAGTGTTCTCAGGGGCACGCGTTAGCTCAATGCAAACCTTAGTAGATGGGGTGTTAACTCAAGATCAGCTAAAAATAAACAGCCATGGCGAAATTCAAAAAATAGAGATGATCAGCGAAGATCGTAAAGCCGATCAATTTGCAATTACTTTGCGCTTAGATATCTTCCCTCAACAAGAACACTGCCCTGCGAACCAATTTACTAAATTTGTTGCGATCACCCAAACACAATTAAATAATCGCGAACAAGCGAAGATGGGTCAAATATTTGACATTAACAAAGCCACCAGCGAAGCACTCTACAAAACGTTAAATCAATCAGCTATGAATGCTAAACCAACTGCCTATTTTAACTTTCCGATCCGCGTTGGCGAATTTTTTAATCAACAATACGATTACAGTAATGCCCTATTAGAAGAAATATCGAGCCGCAGTAATTCTCAGTATGTATTGTTAAGTCAAATTGTTGATATCTCAAATGGCGATAAACTCAATAACAGTTATGCTTTTTGGCAGGACGAAACCTACCAACGTTCATATAAAATAGATTTTGCCTTATTTGATGGCACCACTTACGAGCGAATGTGGCAAAAAAGTTATCGCAGTCAAGCTATCTGGCCATTTGAAAAAACTGCAATTATTGACGTGTTTAGTGATAAATTTTGGAATTCAGATTACGGCCAAAATATAGCTGACATAAACCAAACCGTTAGTTACGACTTACAAGCCGCAATGGCTTGCCTTGAAACCCAAGGTAAAATATTACATATAGAAAACAATAAGCTAATTATTAATTTAGGCAAAGCCCATGGTATTGAAAAAGGCCAACGCTTAAATATTGCACATCATAACTATTTAACCGATGCAGCGGGAAATAAAATGCCACACCTGATCACCACGCTCAATCAAATACAAGTTGAGCAGGTATATCAACAAAGTGCGGTTGCCGTCAGTATTGACCAACAACCACTGCCTAATATTCAAATAAATGATGTAGTAGAACTGACTAATTTAGAGCCTTAGTCAATTGTTGGTGTAAGCTTGGGTGCTCAATAAGCCAATTAGCAAGTAATTCAATGCCCGCTAAATGCGGGTAATGTTTACGACAGGCCAACACCACACTTCGCTGTTGAGTTGGGAAGATTGGCAAGTAGCTAATACCTGCACGCTCTGTGCACGCAAGCTTAGGCACAAAGGTTACCCCATCATCCATAGCCACCAATGCTAATAAGGTTTCTAAGCTATTACCTCGGTACTCATTGGACACATCAACCCCAGCGGCAAAACAAAATTGCTGGGCTTGATCTTTAAAACAATGACCATCGCTGAGCATCAATAAACTGCACTCTTGTAGCTCATCTAACGCTATTTTACTGCGTTTTGCTAAACTATTTTGCGCTGACATAGCGACCAAAAAGTCTTCTTTATACAATTTAACTGTATGATAAAGTTTAAGTTCAGGCACATCTGCTAATATAGCTATATCTAACTCACCGTTATCCAGTGCGCTTAATATAGTCGCGGTTTGCATCTCAACAAAAGCAAATTGGCTATCAGCAAACGCTTCTTTCATCGAGGTGAGTAAGGTGGGTAATAAATACGGTGCAATCGTTGGAATAATACCTATTCTTACTTTACCTTGTAGTGGCGACGATGACGTTGCTGCTAGCTCTTTTAATATTTGGGTTTGCTCTAAGATCACTTTGATCTGTGTCAACAAACGTTCACCTTGAGTCGTTAAAGTAACCTGCTTAGTGGAGCGGTCAAATAAAGTAACACCAAGCTCTTGTTCAAGTTTTTTAACCTGTCCACTGAGAGTGGGTTGACTGACAAAACATGCATCGGCGGCTTTACGAAAATGCTTAAAGTGCGCAATCGCTTTTACGTATTCAAGATCTTTTAAATTCACTGCAAACTCACAATTAATCGGTAATACCTATCATACTAATATAAACAAACGATTGGAGCTATTATAACTTTCACGACATAATGGCTATCAACAAATCAAGAGGAACTAAAAAACATGTTAAAGAATATTGAAGGTCAAACAATTCCACAGGTTACATTTGCAACACGTCAAAATGACGAATGGAAATCAGTAACTACCGATGACATTTTTAAAGGTAAAACAGTGGTTGTGTTTTCACTACCCGGTGCATTTACACCAACCTGTTCATCAACTCACTTACCACGCTACAACGAATTAGCTGGTGTACTTAAACAAAACGGCGTTGACGACATTGTGTGTTTATCAGTAAACGATACCTTTGTAATGAATGCATGGGCTGAGCATCAAGAAGCACAAAACATTACCTTATTACCAGACGGTAACGGCGAATTCACTGACGGCATGGGCATGTTAGTTGATAAAAACGATTTAGGTTTTGGCAAACGCAGCTGGAGATACTCTATGCTGGTTAAAGATGGCGTAATTGAAAAAATGTTCATCGAACCAGATTTACCTGGCGACCCGTTTGAAGTATCAGATGCAGACACTATGCTTGATTACATCAACCCGAAACAAGTTAAACCAGAGCCGGTGAGCATTTTCACTAAACCTGGCTGCCCTTTCTGTAAAAAAGCGAAAGCATTATTAACAGAGAAAGGCCTAGTATACGAAGAAATCACTATGGGTGCTGGCGCATCACTGACTAGCCTAAAAGCTATTTCAGGCCGTGAGACCGTGCCACAAGTATTTATCGGCGGTAAGCACATTGGTGGCTCTGACGATTTAGAAAAATACTTTGCTTAATTAACTAATACCTTAAGCACATAATTAGGGGCATTAATGCCCCTACTTTTACCTTTTTACGTACCCATTTTATTAACTTATTTATGAACCAGTTTTTTAATAAAATTGGTATTGAGGACATCACCATGAAAGAACTAAACACAGACGTTGTTGTAATAGGTGCTGGCACCGCAGGTTTAAGCGCTTACCGCAATGCAAAACAACACACGTCTAACGTATTAATGATTGAAGCAGGCCCATACGGCACAACCTGTGCGCGTGTTGGTTGTATGCCAAGTAAATTACTGATTGCTGCCGCAGAAGCCGCCCACGCAATTGACGTCGCGCCAGCCTTTGGTGTGCACAGCTCAAAACCAACTATAAACGGTGTTGAAGTAATGGCGCGCGTACGTAACGAGCGCGACCGCTTTGCAGGCTTTGTGGTTGAGGCCGTAGACGAGTTACCCGCTGATGACAAAATTGTAGGTTATGCTAAGTTTTTAGATACCAATCGCGTACAAATTGACGACCATACAATTATTACCGCTAAGCGTTTTGTTATTGCCACTGGCTCACGTCCTGCCTACCCTGGCGTATTTAATAACTTTGGCGACAGATTAATAATTAACGATGACGTTTTCGATTGGCAAGACTTGCCAGAGTCAGTTGCTGTATTTGGCCCTGGTGTTATTGGCCTCGAAATTGGCCAAGCGTTGCATCGCTTAGGTGTTAAGGTAAAACTATTTGGTGTGGGTGGCGCGATTGGCCCAATTACCGACCCAGTTATAAAAGACTACGCAAATACCGTATTTGCTGAAGAGTTTTTTGTCGATACCGATTCAAACGTATCCGATATGAAACAAGTAGGCGATAAAGCGCAGCTTACCTATGTAGACAAAAACGGCAACAAACAAACCGAGCAATTTGATTACGTACTTGCCGCGACGGGCCGCGTACCAAACACCGACAAACTCGGTCTTGAAAACACCGGCATTAAGCTTGATGAACGTGGCGTACCAATCGCTGATAAACACACAATGCAATGTGGCGACTCCAATATATTTATCGCCGGAGACGCCAGTAACATGATCCCACTGCTGCACGAAGCGAGCGACCAAGGCTCCATCGCAGGGCAAAATGCAGGCCGTTTTCCTGATGTACGTATTGGCCTGCGCCGAGCGCCAATTGCAGCCGTTTTCAGCGACCCACAAATTGCTATGGTCGGTGAAACGTACAAACAAATAACGGCTCGTTATGGTGAGTGTGGTTGTTTTGAAGTTGGTGAAGTCAGCTTTGAAAACCAAGGCCGCAGCCGCGTAATGCTGAAAAATAAAGGTCATATGCGTTTATACGCAGAGCAAGGCACAGGCTTATTTTTAGGTGCTGAGTTTATTGGCCCGCAAGCTGAGCATATCGCCCACCTACTGGCATGGGCTGTACAAAACAAAATGACTGTACCACAAATGCTCGACATGCCATTTTATCACCCAGTGATAGAAGAAGGCCTACGTACCGCACTGCGTGATTTAAACGCCAAGCTTAAATTTGGCCCAGACATCATTAATCAATGTATGGAATGTGGCCCAGGGAATTAGAAGCTAGTTTGCTAGGATAAAAATATAACCAATAATCCAGGAGGTCTAGGCCACCTGGGTTATTGGTTAACTCTATCGCTATGACTTGGCGGCGTTGAAGTAACAATAAACACAAGGTCATCTTGGCCATAATTACATAGTTGATGAACAGCCCCTGCTGGCACATGCAAGCCCTGCTGCGGGTTTAATATATGGGTAACAGAGTCGACTACCAAAGTCGCCTGCCCATTAAGTACAAAAAAGAACTGCTCTGCAAACTCATGCTTATGCGACTGCTCACAACAGCCCGGCGGCACTCGCTCTTGGATCACACTCAATGCCGCACTTTTCACTAAATGCCAGCCATCACAGTCATCACCCCAGTTATAATGTTCAGCGTTATCGACTGAAATAGGCATTGCCATATCTTCGCTATCCCTTAAAAGCTACTACACAACAAGGTAAAACATCACCGTTTAAATTGGTAGTAAATTTAATTCATACAACACAACTACACTTATTCGCGCATAAAAGTGTGGAAAATCGCATTTATTCGCGCGTAAAAGTGTAAAAACTTGCATTTATTCGCGCAATAAAGTGTAATTAATCATCTAATGAGTAATGTGAGACCTGCCATGCAACGATTAATTTTAGAAAAGTTATTAGATTGGAAATCTAAACCAACACGAAAACCATTATTAATTGATGGCGCTCGCCAAACAGGTAAAACTTATTTATTACAAACTCTATTAGGCAGTACCTTTGCAAACGTGATTCGAATCGATTTTTTAGAGTCCCCGCAAATGAGTGAAGCATTCGCAGATTCATTATCCCCCGAAAACGTACTATCTAATATAGAGCTACTTACAGGAAAAACGTTTGACCCTAATACAGATCTACTGATCCTTGATGAAATAGGCGAATGCCCTAAAGCAGTCACATCTCTCAAATACTTTGCTGAACAAGCGCCGCATATGCATATTGCCGCCAGTGGTTCTAATATCGGTTTATTAAACTCCTTTCCTGTAGGTAAAGTGGAGCAACATAATCTGCGCCCTCTCACATTTCGTGAGTTTCTGATCGCCTCGAAAGAAACCGCTCTAATTAAGGCATTTGCAGCACAAACAAACTCAAGTGCAGCACATAGTAAATTATTCTCAAAACTCACTGATTATTACTTTACGGGTGGTATGCCAGAGGCTGTAAGTACATGGTTCGATTTATCTGATCACAGTATCATTGACCGCGTTCAAGCTGTAACAGACATTCATAAAAATTTAGTACTGGGCTATCAACGAGACTTCGGCAAATACTCAGGAAAAGTAGATGCAGGTTTAATCGAAGCTGTATTTAATAATGTTCCAGCACAGCTATCATCAGTGATGGATGAATCGGTTAATCGCTTTAAATTTAAAGGGATGCACGATAAAAAATCTCGCTATAGTGATTTTGAAAGCGCTATTTCTTGGTTAAATAAGTGCCGCTTGATACTCAAAAACCACCCTATTGACGGTACACCTAAAAGCCCATTAGCAGCATATAAAAAAGACAATATCGTTAAGTTATTTCTTTATGATGTAGGCTTATTAAATCATATGCTAAATATTGGGTATAAAGAAATAAAACAACAAGGCTATGAATACAAAGGCTTTGTGGCGGAAAACTTTGTACAACAAGAACTTGCTGCACAAGGCATTGACCCAACATATTCATGGGGTGATGCAAGAGCGGAGATCGAATTTGTGGCCTCTGATGACGAAGGCAACATACTGCCTATCGAAGTAAAAAGTGGTAAACGCACCAAAGCAAAATCACTACAATCGTACATAAATAAATGCCAGCCCATCAAAACAATTAAACTCACCGGCACGCAAGGTTCATCACCACTGGAGAAGGAATATATTGTCCTGCCGCTCTACTATAGTGAATATGTAGTAAGCAAACACCTGAGGCTGATAAATTGATAAAAAATAGACCTATCAAACTTCATTACGATGTAAATGAAGAGGCTGGCGAATGCTCGCAAAGCTCATATCAAACACCAATACAAAGCCAAAAATTACCTTTAGCTAGCCATTTGCAACATTGGCAAAGAGTGTCTTATCTGGAGTTCTGTAAATAACTGTACTCCTAAGGTGGACGACCAGTAAAATCAGCTATTAATTACAAATTTTAAAAATGGTGGACCTCAGTTCTTTTAGCCAACAGCAATTTGCCGCTTAAGACAGCATTCTACGCTTAGTCTAGTTCGGTTGTGATTCACTATTAGGAGTAAACTTTGAATAAAGGGATTTTGTTATTTCTACTCACCGTACTTTGTACCATTAATTCTGCGAACTCCACTGAGACAACTTGGAAAACCCAAGGTTATGGTTACGTTTTTCATACTGTGGACAATAAAACAACAGCCTTTGATTTAACAACTAAGCATTGTTTGGAAAACCACTTTATCACCGATGAGTTTGAACAAATCTCGTTCATTGAAGAAACAAAAAAAGTGAATAAAGATACTCGCTTACTTAACTTTGGTGGTTTGTTTCCGTTAAAGCTAACGAAATTAGATAGTTTACCCGCTCAATGTCAATCCGAAAAAATTGTTAGTATTAAAGACAAAAACTATGAATTTAATGCCAGTATTGTTCTTGACGTTCTAATGAATAATTTTGAAGAGCACTATGCATTTTCAAAAGATAAAAGTATTAATTGGGTTGAGCAGAGAAAACTTTGGCAAAAAAGAATAACCTCAAAAACTACGCAAGATGAGCTATTTAGTATCATAGATGACTTTCTTAAAGAATTACGCGACGGTCATGCCATATTACTCAATCAAGATCTTGATAGGCTTTCACATTACTCACCAAGAAAGTGGTCATTTTGGGATGAATTAAAAGCGCACTCAGAAAACTACCCTGAATACTCAACTTACTGGGAATTACATACCGCATTAATTGAAAAGTCTCAGGCAAACATTAAAAATTACATTGATAAAAACTATTCCACTCTTCAATATCACGATAATTTTACCTTAGCAAAAACGCCTCAAAATATTGCCTATTTCAAAATAAGTAACTTTGATGATTTCTCAAATAATGACGTAAAAGCAACAAAAGAGGTTATGGAGATATTTACGCCTATCATCAAACAAAGCAATGGTTTAATTATTGACTTACGTTTTAGTATGGGTGGAAGTGACTTAGTAGCATTTTCTATTTTATCTTACTTAATAGATTCAGAATTAGCCTTGGGGGGGAAACAATTTAAAACATCGACAGGTTATAGTGAACTTCAAAAAATTGTTGTCGCCCCATCAAAAATTAATCATTACACAGGAAGCATTGTTGTTTTAACTAGTCAAAAAACACCTAGTGCGGCTGAAGTATTTCTTTTAGGTTTACAAGCAAGAGGCAACGTTACTTTTATTGGTGAAAGAAGCTACGGAGCTTTTAGCGATGCGTTAACAAAAGCTTTGCCCAATGGTTGGGGGATCACACTATCAAATGAAAGATATCTCAATTCTCATGGGGATAATTATGAAAACATTGGATTGCCTGTAGATCATGAATTTGTATTTCTTGATGTGGAGAATATTGAAAGCGGAAAAGATGTGCAGCTTAATGAGGCAATTAAAGCTTTTAGATAAGTGCATTTGGCGTATAACGAGGCGTTACCAATGTCTGCTTCACGCCCTGAGGCATTCAACAAGTTTTTTCTACCACTAAAAGAGGAGAACCTTTCTCTTTTAGTGCTTTTAAATATTTTGATTCATCATAAGCTTTTCCTGTTTTCCAGCACCTAAATAAGATCCTTACCCATTTATAGGCCAACGCTCTTATTGCCGATTGGTGTGAATTACCTTTCGCTTTTTGCTGTGCGTAATAAATGCCCGCCCAATAAGATTGCCCTACGCTTTTCGAAGCCCACTCTATAAAGCTCTGACGGACAAATTTAGAACATTGCCAGCGCCAATGTACCCAGCTCTTTTGACCACTACGCTCTGTAACTGGCGATAAGCCTGCATAGTTTTGTATTTCTTGTGCGCTACTAAAACGAGATTTATCTTCCCCTAAAGCAGCTAAAAGCCTAGGAGCAAGGCAAGGGCCTGTGCCGGGAAGTGAAGCAAATATTGAGGCGTCATCCATACTGGTAAAAATTGAGCTTATTTGTGAGTCATACTCTCGAATATTGTTAATTAATACCAACATCTGTTTAGCCAATGCGATGACAAACGTTTGATAAGGTATAATTAAAGATTCGTCGTTAGTAAGAGGAATTGCCTCTTTTATAGATGCAATGCGCTCTGGGGTCTTCTTAACAGTGGGCCCTCCTCTGGAGTTTAATAGTTTGGCAACTGTATTTGTTCTAACGCGTTTCAATTCATTTAAGTTTGGGAATTTAATTAGAAAATTACAAAATAGCTCTGTATCTCTATGTGAAAACCACTCTAAGGGCTGTGTATAATATTGCTTTAGAGCATTAATGATTCGGTTCGCATGCCTGCGTTTGTCGTCTACAAGTAATCGACGTTGTTCGACAAGAAGGGCTAATGTTCTCGTTTTCTCGCTGCTTGGTTTTAGGGGGGTAATCTTCTTTGGATAATTCAGCATCATATCTAATGCTAATTCAGCGTCTGAAGGATCATCTTTTGAACCGCTGGGAAACATAGCTTGTCTGTATCGAGCAAGGGTTAATCCATGAATAGGATAAACTGTAACAAAGCTATATTTTTGCAAGGCGTATACTATAGGTCCTTTATTTAACTCAACTGCAACAGCAATATTGCCTTTTACTTTTTTATGTAATGCCTCAACCCAATCATTAATTGATTCAGGTGAGTGAGAAATTACGCTGAACGCCCGAGACTCTTCGTCTTTAACCTGCACACATATATCATGTTTTTTATCAGCCCAATCAAGGCCAACATATGCAGAAAAGTTATCATTTTTAGTATTCATGCCAAATCTCCGATTATTGAAATTTGTTATGCATTCTTTACTCTTCGAAAGAAATATAGACAGCGTTTGTAAGGCAAGCCCTGAGTATTCGTTTTGAGTAAAGTAACTCAATACTTCGAAAGAAAAGCGGTGATCATTAAATGATGCTGGCACAATATTCGTAAGTAAAGAGCACATAACCTCAACAATTCAAAGTATAGATTATTAAGGTTCAAAGACTATAGATGGCACAAAGCAGCCTGAATGTAATTTGGCTATTTTAATGAAAAGACAACGCTAAATTCTTTATATTTCAATTTACGATGCTATAAATGTGCTATAAAAAACAGGCGGAAGAAAAACAAAACACGTAACCCATTGACTTTATTGGTAGCCCCTACAGGAATCGAACCTGTAACTGCCCCTTAGGAGGGGGCCGTTATATCCATTTAACTAAGAGGCCAGAGCTAGGTGCTAGGTGCTAGGTGCTAGGTGCTAGGTG
>NZ_JACJFL010000059.1:0-23207 GCF_014164575.1 Pseudoalteromonas sp. SG41-1 | reverse complement strand
TGAACCTTAGCCACGTTACTCAAGCTGAAATTTGGGCTGGTGATCGTGATATCTCATCAATGGGTAACAGTTCAACAACAGAAAAAGGCCGTCTTCGTTTAACATCTAGTGCTATTTCTGATTCATTACGTAGTGATTTACTAGCTCAAGGTTATACCGAAAATAACACTGGAAAACCTAATGCAGGTTTTGACTTAGTTCCTAATGGTGCCGGTTCGGACGTTGGCCTTGATTCGTTCAGAGATCGCAGTGGTGATGTATATAATTATGCACCGGATAACTACTTAGCTACTCCGCAAGTACGTAATAGTATGTATGTACAAGCATTTTACGATTTATCTGATGACGTTAGATTAGTTTCTGACTTCATGATGACCAATCGTCAATCGTCTCAGTTGTTAGCAGCGATGCCGCTTACCATTGGTGCGTCTTTTGGTTCAGCAGCAAGTAAAGTAGATATTCATGCAAATAATATCTATAACCCTTTCGGTGAAACGTTATATGGTGATGCATCACGCGCTGGTGTTGAAGGTTATGTCCCTTTTGCTGGACAGCGCCGTTTTATTGAAGCTGGTAACCGTATTTATAAACAAAATGATACTACTTACCGTGCAATGGTTGGCTTAGAAGGTGGTATCGGCGATACTTCTTGGGTTTGGGATGCATCATATATTTACGGCAAAAATAGCCAAGACGTTTTAACCACAGGTCTACTTAATCTTACTCGTATTAACCAAGCATTAGGTGATAATTGTAACGCATCTACTTCGTGTGTCCCTCTAAATTTGTTTGGCGGTGAAGGTTCTATAACACCGGAAATGGTTGATTATGTAACTTTTGATAGTGTATCCCGCGAAGGTTTAGAGCTAAAAGATTACACATTAAACTTTGCGGGTGATGCGTTTGAATTACCTGCAGGTGTTGTAGGTATGGCTATCGGTTTAGAGCGTCGTGAAGAAACTGGTTACGATACGCCAGATCCATTAACACAAAGTGGTGAAACATCTGGTAACCAGCGTGATGCTACCTCTGGTGGTTTTCGCTTAGATGAGGCATATGTTGAGCTATCAATCCCTGTTTTTGAAGGCTTAACTATTTCACCAGCAATTCGATTCTCAGATCACAGTGCATATGGTAGCAACTCTACTGCTAAAGTGGGTGTAGAATACCGTCCTATCGACGACATTCTACTTCGTGGTACATGGGCTGAAGGTTATAGAGCTCCTTCAATTTCGGATTTATATGCAGGTAATTCTGATTCATTTCCTACATTAACAGATCCATGTAATTCAGTGGACGGTGTTGTACCTAACCTTCCTGGTTGTGCAGGCGTTCCAGATGGATACTCACAAGCTAATACGCAAATTCGTGAAACTCGCGTTTCTACTCCAGATTTAAAACCAGAAGAATCAGAATCAAAAACATTTGGTGTTGTATACAATCCTAGTTATGTTGATGGTTTAGAGTTCACAATCGATTACTATGACATTGAAGTTACAAATTCAATCGGTCGATATGGCTCTCCACGTATATTGAGCGAATGTGCTACTGGTGAAAATGCTAAGTCTTGTGATTATATTGAACGGGACTCTAATGGTAATGTTACAGATTTACGTAACTTCCTGCAGAATTCAGGTGATTATAATGTTGAAGGTATTGATTTCTATACAGCTTATAAATTTGATACTGAATACGGTAGCTTTAAAACGTCACTAGACTTGTCATATGTGATGACAAATGAATTTGATGGTGAAGACCAAGTTGGTATTCAGTATGGGAATGGAGGTTTCCCTGAATATAAAGGTACATTTGCAGTTGATTGGTCGATGGGTGATTTTGACGCTCATTGGCAAACACGCTATGTAGATCGTTTACATAACAACTACGATATTTTATATGGAGCTGAGAACTATCCAGGTATGGCTGCGGAGATCGGTTCTTACTTTGTGCATGATGTTTCAGTTGGTTATGCGCTAGATGCCTATAACACAAAGCTTTCATTAGGTATAGAGAATTTATTTGCTAAAGAACCAACGCCAGAATATAGCAATAACGATGTAGCAATATCTACAAACAACTTCTCAGTTACTGAGTATGATGTGAATATGGACCGCTTCGTATATTTACGAGCAACGATTAAATTTTAATGCATTATTAATAATTTAATTTAAAGCCACTCTAGAGTGGCTTTTTTTATGAGGTAAAAATAGTTGAGTTAAAAAATACAACTGAAAAGCTGGAGTGTATACAAAAAGAGTATATGAAGAATAAAAAGGTCATACTCTCAGACGTATGGACAGATGAAAGTGCATCACTTCTGCACGAAGCGGTCGAAAATAAGACGAGTTTTCTAAATGCTTTTGCTATAGATGGTAAATATATTCAATCTTCAGATCGTGAATTAGAGAATATGACTACAGAAGAAAAAAGAGAACTCCAAAGGACAATCTATAAAGATGCTTCAAATGGAATTGGCTTTTTTATGGGCGACATAATATCAATAAAAATACAGAATTTTCTTTATATAAAGCTCTTTTTAATTATCTGAATTCAGATGTTTGTCTTAACTTTATTCGACAGATCACTGGTAATGAAAATGTAATTAGTGCAAGTCTACAAGTAACACGCTATATATCAGGTAATTTTTTAACAAGGCATAATGATGTGCTACCTAGTGAAGGTAGAGCTATTGCCTATGTGTTTGGTTTTACACCAAACTGGCATCCTGATTGGGGTGGTTTACTACACTTTTTTAATGCTGAAGGGGGGATGGTTGATACATTTTTCCCGAAAAATAATACTCTTAGTTTATTTGATGTAAACTTACCACATTCAGTAAGTTACGTAACACCTTTCGCAAAGTATCCAAGATATTCTATTACTGGTTGGTTCAATGTAATTTAGCCTTATATTTAAGGCATATTCATAGGTTAGATCTTAAGAAAAATTGAAGTTGAACTCTGTTAATGATCAAATAGTTACGCCAATAAAAACATGACTAAAAACAGAGTTCAGCCGCAGATTAACCAAGTTTCAAATCAATTTAAAGCCCTTATCTCAGAAAAGCATCTAATTAAGCTTGCAAAAACCTCTGGATTTCAAATTCGACACCGTTGCCGATTGATTGTTTATCTGCTCAAAGCTGTATTCAAAAGCTTATCTTGCTAGCAAGACGCTAACTTGCCAGATATCCATCAGAACCTGCGAACGCAGGCTAATTGCACGATAAATTATAAACCTTTTCATAATCAGATTAGAAACCGGCCTTGACTGAACTAGTCCGTGAACTCGTTACTTAAGCGATGTCTAAATTGACTGTAACACGCTGGATAAAACCTTTTTTACCCAGCTAGGAATACAGCGA
Organism: Pseudoalteromonas sp. SG41-1; assembly: GCF_014164575.1. Lineage (NCBI taxonomy): Bacteria > Pseudomonadati > Pseudomonadota > Gammaproteobacteria > Alteromonadales > Pseudoalteromonadaceae > Pseudoalteromonas > Pseudoalteromonas sp. SG41-1. Next base: position 19,843 of record NZ_JACJFL010000059.1, on the reverse strand, counting down.
GTGTTATTGCAAGATGGCTCATCATTTGTTCTACATGATGAATTAGCTGTGGTTTTTGCTGGTCGCTTTACTGCTATAAGTCCTGCCGAAATTGAGTTGCATGTTACCTACGACCTATTAAACTAACAGCCTTGTGAAATAGATACCCGTCCTGATGTTGACACTGAGCTAGCCTTTTTACCTGGTCGTCACACACTAGAAAATACGTTATTACTTGCTGATGCAGGGTATTTTGATTTAGATTACTTTGAGCAAATATCTCAAGATGGCGGCTACTTTTTGGTCAGAGCGAATAAAAACATTAACCCAACCGTCACATCCGCTTATTACGCTGGTGTAGAGCTTAAAGAAAATAATAGTAAACTCAAAAATTTGCCCGAGAAATGGGGTAGTCAGCCACTTGAGTTAACAGTACGCTGGAAGAAAAATGGATCCGAGTATATGCTTATTTATCTACCCAATGAAAAGCGCCCCGTTTCCCCTGTTACTAATTTAAAAGAATACAGTTTAACCTTGATGAGTTACTCGATATATACGCGACTCTTTGAAAAATCGATTATTTTTCAAAGAGCTAGAGTCATGGAATAACTCAAGGGGTTTTATTAAAAAAAACCGCATATTGCAGAATCGCTGGTTTGGCTGAGCATACTGCGAACACAGTGTAATTATAAGATACACCGTGTACTTGATCAACTAGCGGTAAATTGTAAGCGGCAATTCATTGAAAAAAATAATGATATTTGCCGTTTAAAATAGGTAGATCACACGACCTGCGTTCCTTAAGAACTAAGTTATGATAGTCTATAACAATGGTTAGTTTCTTAATTTTATATATGCAGTGTTGTAATTAGATTTTGAAATTAACTAACTGCTGCGTAAAAACAACCAAAACCGGGTAGGGTAAGGGTTTGTTTCTCTAAGCTGCCATTGTGATGATTCAATTCTGTATGTTGCACAATATCAGTGTGTTCAATGTTGAGGCTTGCAGGCTCTTGAGCTAGGTTAAATACGCACAACATAGTCTGGCCTGCAAAACGACGGTAAAAAGCTAACAATGGCTCAGGGGTATTAATAAATTCAATATCGCCTTCGAGTAAGATAGCTTGTTGCTTACGCCATGTCATAAAATGGCGGAACGCATTTAGAATCGAATCGCTATCGCTATCTTGTTTGCTTACAGTCTGGCGTTTGTGGTTTTCGTCAACAGGTAACCAAGGTTTCGTTGCAGAAAATCCGGCCTGTTCACCGTCATCATTGTGCCATGGCATAGGCGTACGACAGCCATCTCGGCCTTTAAAGTTTGGCCAAAAAGTTATCCCATATGGGTCTTGTAAGTCTTCAAACGCCACACTTGCTTCGCCAAGACCTAGCTCTTCACCTTGGTACATACATACACTACCGCGCAATGAAGCGAGTAGGGCGGTAAGCATTTTACACTGCTCTGAGTTTACTTCACCATTGTTACTCCAACGACTAGCAACACGTTCTACATCATGGTTACTAAAGGCCCAGCATGGCCAGCCTTCTGTCATTCGTTCTTCCAATGTTTTAACTGTTGTACGAATATACTCACTGCTATAATCATTGGTTAGTAGCTCAAAACTGTAACCCATATGCAATTTATCGCCACCGGCTGTGTATTCAGCCATAGTAGCAAGTGAATCCTCGGATGATATTTCACCCAAAGACACGGTACCAGGATACTTGTCTAACAGGGTACGAATATCTTGCATAAAGCTGATATTTTCAGGTTGGGTATTATTATAATGATGATACTGAAATGCATATGGATTATCTTCGCTAAAACCACGGCCTTGGCGTTTTTCTGGTGGTTTGGCTGGGTTATCACGTAGCTGTGCATCGTGATAACAAAAGTTAATTGCATCTAGGCGAAAACCATCTACTCCTTTTTTAAGCCAAAACTCAACATTATCTAATACTGCTTGACGTACATCTGGATTATGAAAATTAAGATCCGGTTGTTCAGTAAAAAAGTTGTGTAAATAATACTGGCCACGACGCGGCTCCCATTGCCAAGCAGGGCCACCAAAAATTGAAAGCCAGTTGTTTGGCTGGGTGCCATCTGGTTTTGCATCAGCCCATACATACCAATCAGATCTGTCGTTAGTTTTGTCTTCTCGGCTATCTAAAAACCATTGATGTTGGTCTGATGTGTGGCTCAATACTTGATCAATAATAATTTTAATATCACGTTGATGAGCTTGTGCAATGAGCTCGTCAAAGTCATTAAGATCGCCAAAAAGAGGGTCTACGTCACGATAATCGCTGATATCATAGCCAAAGTCTTTCATTGGTGATTTAAAAAATGGTGAGATCCAAATAGCATCAACACCCAGACTTTTAATATAGTCTATCCGGCTGATGATCCCTTTTAAATCACCAATGCCGTCACCGTTGGTATCTTGAAAACTGCGCGGATAAACCTGATAAATCACGGCGCCCTTATACCACTGCTGTTGAGCCATTTTTTTCTCCATCGTGACAACACTTCCCATTTAATTATTACTGTTTAGAAATGGTGTGTTCGTAATCTTGTTAGCAGTTCGATTGAAACGAACTACGTTATTTTTTAAAAAGCATACGTGAAGGGCTTGATACTGTAAAAAGGATGCATACGTATGCATGCTAAATAGATCGCTTTGATAAGGAAAACAGCTTCTGAAAAACCTACGAATAAAGGTATGTGAGCGGCAAATGAATGTTTACCAATTCTCGTTTTCGTATCATTAACAAAGTAGCAAATCCAACTTGGTGCATATTATATGGGTTCTGTAGCGTGATGGTGCATTGCAATTAATGGTCTTACCAATTGGCATTTTGTAAGAGGAGCGAGCAGGACTCGAATGTAAAGTGTGAATGCACTAATAATTAAGGTATTAAACTGTAAATTGCCGCACCAAAGGAGCTCTAAGCAGTGCATATTTCTTTTATAAAATAGAATGATCAATTGCCTCATCTTTATACCTATAAAAACAAGGTGTTGCCATTATTTGTGTGAATTTTTTGTTAAAGTTATTGGTTTTGCACTAGTCTGAATACGTATGCATAAAGTTGTTAATAAAATAAAACGGGCGTTAATATTCATCCTGACAACAAAATAGCTAACAAATGGTTTGCTTCTATCACAAGCAACTCGCTAAAAGTTAGTAATATAAAATTGGGTAACGGGAAACACATCATGTCTATGTTCAAACCAAGTATATTAACAATTGCACTTGCAACCGCAGGTATTAGCAGTTTCTCTTCATACGCACAAGAAGAGCAACAAACCGCAAAGAATGACGTTGAAGTCATCGAAGTTAAAGGTTTTCGCGGCAGCGTTGTAGAGTCAATCAATACAAAGCGTTTTTCATCAGAGGTGGTTGAATCTATCTCTGCAGAAGATATTGGTAAATTACCAGACTCATCAATTGCGGAGTCAATTGCCCGTTTACCAGGCCTTACTGCACAGCGTTTAGATGGTCGAGCAAGCCGAGTAAGTGTGCGTGGTTTTAGCGAAAATGAAAGTGCTACAACCTTTAATGGTCGTGAGCAAGTATCGATTGGTGACAATCGTGGTGTTGAGTTTGACCTTTATCCGTCAGAAATAATGAGCGGTGTAACCGTATATAAAACGCCAAGTGCAAGCCTAGACGCGGAAGGTATCGCCGGTGTTATCGACATGCAAACTGTAAAGCCTTTAAGTAAAGGTGAGCGCGTGATCATGTTTAATGGTCAATTAGAGCAAACAGGTTTTGATAAATTAAATCCAGATGGTGATGACCAAGGTTTTCGGGGTACAGTATCGTATATCGACCAATTTGCAGACGATACAATTGGTGTTGCATTTGCTTACAACAAAATGAGCTCACCAAACCAAGAAAAACGCTGGAACTCTTGGGGTTATCCTGAGTTTACGGGTGATGACGGCCAAACGTATTCGATACTCGGTGGTGCAAAACCGTTCGTGCGATCATCTACTCTAGAACGCGATTCTGCAATGTTAGTCGTTGAAGCAGCACCAACCGATCGTTTAAGTATGACATTTGATGCGCTTTATGTTGATTTTTCAGATGAAAAAATCCTTCGTGGTATTGAAGTTCCATTTGCATGGGGACAAGGTACAATTGATCCTAACTCAGCCGTAGTTGACTCTGAAAGTGGCTTTATTACTAGTGCTGTAACCCAAGGCCAACGTGTAGTAGTACGTAATGACTACGAAGAGCGTAATGCTGATTTAACGCAGTTTGGTTTTAACACTAAATATAACATAGATGATTCTTGGTCAGTTGAACTTGACGCCAGCCGCTCTGAAGTTGAACGCCAAATTTGGAGTATCGAAAGCTATTCTGGTACTGGCCGAGGCGATGCAAATGGTATTGCTGATAACATTGGTTATGAGTTTGATGGTGGGAACACCGGTGCACAGTTTTCTCCTCAGCTAGACTACAGTGATTATGGCTTAATTCAATTAGGTGGTCCATTATCATGGGGGTCAAGTGCAGCTCTAAACAATAAATATGGCTTATCAGGAACAGCTTACGAAAATACTGCACAAGATGGCTTTATTAATGCCCCTGAAATTAATGATGAACTAATTACATTAAAGTTAGCGGCAAGCAAATTACTTGAAAACGAGTACTTTAGTAAAGTAAGCTTTGGTATTTCATACCGTGACCGCGAAAAGAGTAAAGTGTCTGAAGGTTACTTCATGACTTTAAAAGACTTTTCATTATCAAACCCAGGTATGCTATCGATTCCTGAACAATATCGTAAAGGTACAGCTAGCCTTGATTTTATCGGCATGGGCAACATGGTTGCTTATGACACTAACGGTTTAGTAAACGACGGTTACTATGATTTACTACAAGAAAGCCTGACTGATCAAAAACATAAAACGCAATCTTGGACAGTCAAAGAAGAAGTTACTGCAGTATTCGCACAACTCGATATCAATGCTGAACTCGGATCAATACCGGTCAGAGGTAATATTGGTGCTCGCTATGTACAAACAGATCAATCCTCGCAAGGTTTTGCAGCAAATACTGTTGATGGTCTAGTGGTTGTTTCATCTACAGATGTAAGTCATGACTATAGCCACTTTTTACCAAGTATAAATCTATCGTTTGCAATTGATGAAGACCAAACCATTCGTTTTGGTGCTGCAAAAACTATTTCACGTGCTCGTCTTGACGAAATGAATGCATCAATTAATGCTTCATATAATCAGCAACCAGATGAAAATGGTAATTATTGGAGCGTATCAGGTGGTAATCCGAAGCTTGAGCCTAAAGAAGCCACAGGTTTAGATATAAGCTATGAAAATTACTTTAATGCAGAAGGTTACTTTGCTGCAGCGTTTTTCTATAAAGATATTACGCAATGGATTTTTGATGGTAGTTATGAAGTTGATATGTCTGGAGTTGCAGACCCATCAACAGGTCAAATTCCGGCTAACTCAACTGGCTCTGGCTCAGGTAAAGTAAATGGTGGCGAAGGTGATCTTTGGGGTTACGAACTATCACTGGCATTACCGTTTAATATTTTTCACTCATCGTTAGAGGGTTTTGGCTTAATTGCAAGTCATACTGGTGTAGAGCAAGACCTGACTGATCAAAATGGTAACGAGTATGAACTACCAGGGTTATCAGACCAAATTGACAGCTTAACGGTTTATTTTGAGCGTAGCGGTTTTCAAGCACGTACAAGTATGAGAAAACGTAGCGACTTCAAAGGCGATGTTTACGGTTTGGGTTTTGCGACAACACAGGTTGATATCAAAGGCGAAACTATCTGGGATGCTCAAATTGGTTATGACTTTAGTGAAGGTAGCATTGAAAGTTTGAACGGCTTGAGTGTTACGTTCCAAGTGCAAAATATCACTGAAGAACCATTTGTATCGCTTCAAGGCAACAGTGATTTACAAGTACGTGATTACCAAGATTACGGCCGTACTTTCCTACTTGGCTTTAGCTATAAGCTATAATTTTTTTTAGCGTTGAAAGGCCCTTGTAATTTGTTTTACAAGGGCTTTTTTATATCGCTCAACTACACTGATAAAAGTACATAACGGTGGAAGCGTGAATGCAAAAGCAAAAGTTAAAACACATAATTATTGCCGGTGGTGGTACTGCAGGTTGGATCACTGCGGCGTTACTTAATAAAGTGCTAGGTAAAGTAGTTAATATCACCCTCATTGAGTCGGATCAAATTGGTACGGTCGGAGTTGGGGAAGCTAGTATTCCGCCGATACTTCACCTAAACGCGGCATTAGGAATCCACGAGAGTGAGTTTATCAAAGCAACACAAGCAACAATTAAGCTCGGCATTGAGTTTGAAAATTGGCGCGAAAAGCATCACAAATATATGCATGCTTTTGGTGATGTTGGGAAAGACTTCCCATTTTGTGAGTTTTACCACTTTTGGCTGAAGGCTAAGCAGCAAGGTAGTGAGACAGATTTTTGGGACTTTTCACTTAACTATCAAGCAGCAAAACAGCATAAGTTTACTCATTTAAAATACATACCTAATACACAGCTAGCAGGTCTAAGTTATGCTTATCATTTTGACGCCACCTTGTACGGAGAATTTTTAAAAGAGCTGACTATATCACGCGGTGTTAAACGCATTGAGGGTAAAATTGCTGATGTTCAGCAATGCCCAGAGACCGGTTTTGTAAAGGCACTTGAGCTGTTAGATGGGCAAATAATTTCAGGCGATTTATTTATAGATTGCACAGGGCTAAGCGCACTGCTAATCGAAAAGACCTTAAATACGGGGTTTGAGGATTGGTCACATTGGCTGCCATGTGATAGTGCTATTGCGGTACAAACTAAAACGGCTACAGAGCCAGTGCCTTATACGCGTTCTATTGCACATAGCGCAGGCTGGCAGTGGCAAATACCATTACAACATCGTGTAGGTAATGGCCTAGTATATTCAAGTCGACACTTAACCGATGAGCAAGCGAAGCTGAAACTGCTTGATAATATTCCCGGTGAACCAATTACAGAGCCTAGAGTGATTCGTTTCAAAACAGGGCGAAGGCGAAAGCAATGGCATAAAAATGTGGTCGCTATTGGTTTATCTAGCGGCTTTTTAGAGCCGTTAGAATCGACCAGTATCCACCTTATTCAAACCGCCGTGATTCGGTTAATAAAGTTTTTTCCGAATAATGGAATTAAGCAGTCATTAATAGATGCATATAACATGCAAAGCCAAATCGAAATTGAGCGGATCCGCGACTTTATTATTTTGCATTACAAATTGACTGAGCGCACTGACAGCGCATTTTGGCGCCAGTGTAAGCAAATGAATATACCTAAATCACTGCAAACTAAAATCGATTTATTTAAGCAAACAGGTAAATTAATTAGAGAAGATGATGAACTTTTTGCCGAAGTTGCATGGCAGCAAGTAATGATAGGTCAAGGGCTTGGAGCGCAGGATTATCACCCACTCGCAGATGCACTGAGTGATGAACAACTCGCAGAGTTATTTGGTAATTTAAAAACTCTGATTAGTGGTACGGTAAACAAATTGCCGACTCATAGTGAATTTTTAGCGAGGATGAAAAATAATTAATATGAAATCACTCATTCATATCTTTTTATTAAGCACGCTTTTAGGGATGTGTTTAAACGCCAATGCAATAACTATATCACCACAAAACTGGTGGGTTGGTATGCAAAATAATACCTTGCAAATTATGCTGCATGATCAAGGTATTGCTAAGCAACAATGGCAATTAGCATCTTACTCAGGGGTGAGTTTAAAAAGTGTAACTAAAACAGATAATCCAAATTACGCTTTTTTAAATATTGAAATAAATCCAATAGCAAAGCCAGGTGTTTTAGTGTTTAGCAGCAAATCAGGGGAGCGTTTTGAGTATCAATTGCATGCACGTAAAGCTAATAGCAGTAAACGTAACGGTTTTGATAGCAGTGATACCATTTACTTAATTAATCCGGATCGCTTTGCTAATGGCGATAGCAGCAACGACACAGTAAAAGGAGTGCTTGAGGCTGCAAATCCAATTGAGCGAGGTGGGCGTCACGGTGGCGACATTCAAGGTGTAATTAACGCACTGCCGTATTTGCAAAAACTGGGCGTAACCCAGCTTTGGTTAACACCACCGCTTGAAAATGATATGCCCAGCTACTCTTATCACGGTTATGCAATTACCGATTTTTACACTATCGACCCACGCATGGGCTCAAATGAGTTATATCGCGAGTTATCAGCCAAAGCGAAACAACACGGTATTGGTATAGTGATGGACCTAGTGCTTAATCACTTTGGCTCTGAGCATGAATGGATGAAAGATAAACCCACATCAGATTGGATCAATTTTAATGGCGAGTTTGCAAACGGTAAACATGCTACCAGCCATGCTCGTCAAACCATTCAAGACCCACATGCAAGTGAGTTTGATAAACGCCAGTTTAGCGATGGCTGGTTTGTAGCCACAATGCCGGATCTAAACCAGCGGCAACCGTTATTAGCAAACTACCTTATCCAAAATGCTATTTGGTGGATTGAATACGCCGACTTAAGCGGTATTCGCGTTGATACCTATTCATATTCAGACAAAGCCTTTTTAGCTGACTGGACTAAAGCCATAATGACTGAGTATCCCGCTTTTAATATTGTTGGCGAAGAGTGGACCACCAATCCTGCGATTGCTTCATATTGGCAAGCAGGAAAGGTAAATAACGACGGCTATACCTCAAGCTTACCAAGCGTGATGGATTTTTCATTACAAGAGTCACTTATTCAAGCACTTAATGAAGAGGAGAGTTGGAACACTGGCTGGGTAAAAGTGTATCAATCAATCGCCAATGACTTTTTATACCCAAATCCAGACAACTTGCTCGTGTTTGCCGATAACCACGATATGAGCCGAGTTTACACTCAGCTTAAGCAAGATCTTGCTAAAACGAAAATGGCGATGACTATGTTGCTTACCACTCGTGGTATTGCACAAATGTATTATGGCACCGAAGTATTGCTTGATAATACGGGCAGTAATGATCACGGTGATATCCGTATTGATTTCCCCGGTGGTTTTAAAGGTCAGCCAAGTAATGCTTTTACAGGACAAGGGTTATCAGATGAGCAGCGTGATATGCAGCAAACCATCACCACCTTACTTAATTTTAGAAAGCAAAGCCCAGCAATAGCGCAAGGTAAACTGGTTCATTTTAGTCCTAAATCAGGTATATACAGTTACGCGCGGATAAGTGAACAGCAAACTTTGTTGGTGTTTTTAAATAAAAATACCGCAGCAAAAAACTGGTCATTAGCGTATCTGCAAGAGGTTATTGGGCAATACAAACAGGCTGTGAGTCTTTTTACTGAACAGCAAATAAATATAACAGATACAGTGACCTTAGCGCCTATGAGTGCAACGGTATTAATAATTGAATAAAGCCTGTGTGAATACGTATGCAGCCGCTGTCAGTCAGTGGCAGTTCACTTTAGTATTAAATTTATAATAAAAATGACGTTTAAATGACAACCCATTAAAACGTCAGATCTAAGTAAGAACATTATGACAACAAATAAAACCACAATTAGTACATTCAAATATGGCTCATGGGTATTAGCTAGTAGCTTGTTATTGTCGAGCTGCTCAGATGAGCCCACAACCCCCAGTACTGACAAAAAGGTAGCTGAACAAGTTAACGAGCATTCAAAGCCGGTTGTGTATCAGGTATTCACGCGCTTATTTGGTAATACGCAAACAGCCAATATTCCGTGGGGAACCAAAGAGCAAAATGGCGTAGGCACATTTAGTGACTTTAATGATACTGCTTTAAGTGGCATTAAAGAACTTGGTACCACCCATATTTGGTATACCGGCGTGTTACACCATGCTTTGGTCGGCGATTACAGCCAATATGGAATTAGCCAAGATGACCCGGATGTAGTGAAAGGCCGTGCCGGCTCGCCGTATGCAATTAAAGATTATTACGATGTAAACCCAGATTTAGCCATTAATCCAGAGCGCCGCCTCGAAGAGTTTGCTGCATTAATTGAGCGCACCCATCGACACGGTATGAAAGTGGTCATTGATATTGTGCCAAATCATGTGGCGCGTCATTATCAATCAACCGCTAAACCCGCTGGAGTTAAAGATTTTGGTGAGCAAGATGACACCAGCGTAGAGTATGCCCGCGATAATAACTTTTATTACGTTACTGGGCAGTCATTTCAAGTACCAACCATTGAAAACTACCAAGTGCTAGGCGGTAATGCCCACCCACTTGCTGATAGCTTATTTGCTGAAACGCCTGCAAAATGGACTGGTAATGGTGCCCGTGCTGCTAAGCCTGATATAAACGACTGGTACGAAACAGTTAAAGTAAATTATGGCGTAAAACCTGACGGTAGTTATGACTTTCCAACTCTGCCCGATGAGTATGCTACTAAAGATTTACGCGCGCACTTTGAGTTTTGGCAGGATAAAGAGTTGCCAAACAGCTGGTATAAGTTTCGTGATATCGCGCTATATTGGCTCGATAAAGGCGTAGATGGCTTTCGTTATGATATGGCCGAAATGGTACCTGTAGAGTTTTGGAGCTTTCTAAACTCATCAATCAAGATGCACAACCCAGAGGCATTTTTACTAGCCGAAGTATACAATCCCGCACTATATCGCCCGTATATCCAGCAAGGAAAAATGGATTACTTGTACGATAAAGTCGGCTTTTACGACACCTTAAAAGCTGTTATGCAAGGCACGCAACCGGCAGACACTATTTTTAATGCTCAGCAAAAAGTGGCTGACATAGAGCAGCATATGCTGCACTTTTTAGAAAACCATGACGAACAACGTATCGCCAGCCCTGACTTTGCAGGTAGTAGTGAAAAGGGCAAACCCGCATTAGTAGTATCAAACCTTATTAGCCGTGCGCCAACACTATTATATTTTGCTCAAGATGTGGGTGAAGATGGCTCTGAAGATGCAGGCTTTGGCAAACCAACTCGCACCAGTATTTTTGACTACATTGGCGTGCCAGCGCATCAAGCGTGGATGAACAACGGCAAGTTTGATGGTGCTTTATTAACACCGGCACAAGGTCAATTACGTGAATATTACAAAGCCGTTATGGCGTTGAGTAAACATCCAGCAGTTGTAGCTGGTGACATGCAACCACTGATGGTTACTGGCAGCGAAAAAGTTGCTGCGTTTAGCCGCAGTATCGGTAATCAACAAATTTGGGTGGTGAGTAATTTTGCTGAGCAAGTCAGTCAGATCAGTATTGATATTCCACTTAACACACTGACGCAAAATACCAGCGAAAAATTACAATTGCTTGATTTGCTAGAGGCGAATCAAAACGCCGAGCTAACTATTACAGCTGAGCAGGCACACATTAGTTTAACTTTAAATGCGCTTAGCAGTGCAGTATTAACCACTGGAGCTCATAATGAAAAATAACAAACCAGATTTAAGTTTTTGGCAAATATGGAACATGTGCTTTGGCTTTTTAGGCATTCAATTTGGCTTTGCACTGCAAAACGGTAATGTAAGCCGAATATTTCAAACCCTTGGGGCTAATGTAGATGACATTCCTATTTTGTGGGTAGCAGCACCACTCACAGGGTTAATTGTACAGCCAATTATTGGTTACTGGAGCGATAAAACCTGGGGCAAATTAGGCCGCCGTCGTCCGTTTTTTTTATACGGCGCTATTTTAACCACATTATCGTTATTTATTATGCCAAACTCACCAACGCTTTGGATTGCAGCGGGCATGTTATGGATCATGGATGCATCGATTAACGTCACTATGGAACCATTTCGCGCTCTTGTAGGCGATAACCTACCAAACAAACAGCGTGCTACTGGCTATGCAATGCAAAGCTTTTTTATAGGCATAGGCGCCGTGGTTGCTTCTGCACTTCCGTGGATGATGACGAACTGGTTTGATATTGCCAACACCGCCGCTGCAGGGCAAATTCCTGATTCAGTAAAGTACTCATTTTACTTTGGTGCAGTTGTATTGCTGGTCGCAGTGGGCTGGACAATTATAACCACCAAAGAATATTCACCTGAAGAATTGGCCGCATTTAATCAACAAGAGCAAACTGAGGCTGAACAGGCTGTATCTGCACAAATTAACTTTAGTAAAGGCGGCAGTGTATTTACTGTGTTAGGCCTTGCCGTACTTGGTTTAGTTATGGGATTAAACCTAGAAAAAGAGCTGTACCTATTGGCAGCTGGCTTAGTGAGTTTTGGCGTAATTCAATTTATTGCAGCCGCACTACAGGCAAAAAACCACACCAGCGGTGGCTTTTACCAAGTCGTTAACGATGTATTCACCATGCCAGAGGCGATGAAACAACTTGCTTGGGTACAGTTTTTTAGCTGGTTTGCATTATTTGCCATGTGGATTTACACCACCTCAGCGGTAACCAGTTTTCATTATGGTAGCAGCGACACAAGTTCAGCGGCGTATAACAATGGTGCAGACTGGGTGGGTATTTTATTTGCGGCTTACAACGGTTTTGCTGCATTGGCGGCTTTATGTATCCCGATCATCGTTAAGCGTGTTGGTTTAAAACTAGCGCATGCACTTAACCTTATTTTAGGTGCGTTAGGTTTAGCGAGCTTTATGTTTATACAAGATCCGAGCTTACTTATTTGGCCAATGATAGGTATTGGTTTTGCGTGGGCGTCTATTTTGTCTTTGCCTTACGCCATGTTAAGTACCTCAGTACCGAGTCATAAAATGGGTGTGTATATGGGAATATTTAACTTTTTCATTGTGATCCCACAATTATTAGCCGCCAGTGTCCTTGGCCTGATACTTCGTCACTTTTTCCAAAATCAACCTATTTACGCATTGATGCTAGGTGCTGTGTCTTTTGTACTTGCAGCGGTTGCCGTACTGCGAGTTAAACAGTCTTAATTTAAGGGTCTAAAATGAAAAAATATAACCTAATTACCGCGACAATATTGGCCGCAGGCCTTGTCGGTTGTGGCGTGCAAAATACGCAAACCAGTACAGAAGCGCAAACATCAGTGAATGCGCCAGGCGCACCAGGCGAAGCCCCATTTTGGGCATACGCAGGTAAAACCGGGATAGGCACGTCTTTTGAGCAATACCAAAATGGCCATTACAGTGACGACGCGCCAACAGCTAAAGTGTCAAAAGTATGGTTTTCGATTGCTAAAGGGATGATCACCGAAACCATGTTTGGGCTTATTCATCAAGCGCAAATTAAAGACATGCAATTTGTTGTAGTAGGAAAAGATTTTACAGTCACCGAAGCTGATGATTTAGACGTTACTATTGACTACTTATACAAAGACGATAAAGGCCGCCCGTTATCATTAGCATACAAAGTAGTAAGCAAAGACAAACAAGGTCGCTTTAGCCTAGAAAAACATATATTTACCGATCCAGACGGGCAAAGCTTATTTGTACGCAGTATTTTTAATACCCAGCTCGACGGTGTAAAAGCTTATGTAACGGTTAACCCGTATATAAACAACAACGGCTTAGATGACTTTGCAAAAACCACCGAGCAAGGATTGGTAGCGTGGCAGGGCGATAATTACTTGTCATTGCAAGGTGCACAGCCATTTAAACAAACAAGTGTCGGTTTTACGGGCGTGAGTGATGGTTTAAGCCAGCTTAAAACAACTCAGCAGCTTACCCGCGTTTATAAAACTACCGGTGAACAATCGGGGAATGTTAGTTTATTAGCAGAGCTAGGTGAAATTGGTAAAAACAGTCAATTCGATTTAAGCCTAAGTTTTGGCAACAACCAGCAAGCAAGCTTTAAAGAAGGCCAAGCTACGCTAGCCAAAGGTTACCAAGCTGTGCTTGATAATTACAACGGTAAAGGCGAAGCCCTTGGTTGGCAAGACTACCTGCAAAGCCTTGCACCACTGACTAGCATGAGCGAGCAAACCGCTGATAACGGCAAGTTACTTTATACCAGTGCTATGGTGTTAAAAGCCCAAGAAGACAAAACCCATGCAGGGGCGCTTATTGCGTCTTTATCTAACCCATGGGGCGAAACCGTATCTGCTAAAACCGGCTCTACTGGTTACAAAGCGGTATGGGTACGCGACTTTTATCAAGTTGCCATGGCATTTATGGCCATGGGCGATACTGCAACAGCCAAAACCGCATTTGAATACCTTGAAAAAGTACAAGTAAACAGCAAAACCCCGGGCAACAACGGCGACACAGGGTGGTTTTTACAAAAAACACACGTAGATGGCGAACTTGAATGGGTAGGCGTACAGCTAGACCAAACCGCTATGCCTATTATGCTAGCGTGGAAGCTTCATCAGGCTGATGTATTAAGTGATGCTGAGCTAACTGATTGGTATACCCGCATGTTAAAACCGGCCGCTGACTTTTTGGTAGGCGGTGGGCGCGCTAAAATCCTATGGAACGACATGCAAATAACTCCACCTGCGACTCAACAAGAGCGTTGGGAAGAGCAAGCAGGGTATTCACCATCAACCACCGCTGCTGTTGTTGCCGGTTTAATTACCGCTGCTGATATTGCAAAAATGGCAGGAGATGAGGTGAATGCTAAACGCTACCTTGCGACAGCAAAAAGTTACAACGCCGATATAGAAAGTATGATGTTTACCACCGCAGGTAATTTAGAATCAAACGCTTCAGACGGCGAGTATTTTATTCGCATTGGCCAAGATAAAAACGCCAACTCAAATACCAAAATTAACGCTAATAATGGCCGTGACGGGTTTAATAAAAAGCAAATACTTGATGGTGGCTTTTTAGAGTTAGTTCGCTATGGCGTACGTGATGCGCTAGCGCCCAGTATAGTTAAAACCTTACCTGAGTACGACGATGAAACGCTCATCGATAACCTACAAGTTAAATACAGCTTTGAGTTTACTGATGGCAGCGGCACATTTGCAGGCTACCGCCGTTATGGTAACGACGGTTACGGTGAAGATGAAGTAACCGGCGCTAATTATGCGCAAGGCGGAAAAAACAGCCCAGGGCAACGTGGGCGAGTTTGGCCATTTTTTACTGGTGAACGTGGTCATTACGAAATTGCCGCCGCGAATGCCAATAATACGTTAGATGCAACTAAACAGCAGGCTATTAAAAATAGCTATGTAAAAGGTCTAGAGCAATTTGCTAACGAAGGCATGATGCTACCAGAACAAGTATGGGATGGCGTAGGCAACAATAAAGCAGGATACACGTTAGGCGAGGGCACTAACTCAGCCACACCACTGGCGTGGACGCATGCTGAATACGTGAAGCTAGTTCGCTCATTAAGTGACAAGCAAGTATGGGATCATTATCCGGTGGTAACTAAAGCACTAAAATAACCACAAACTATCCGCAGTTCAGGTTAATTAACATAGCCGTAGTAAAATACGGCTATGTTATTTATTACAATAATAACGAGGCTGAAATGAAAACCTTTACCTTAAGCGTGTTGGCACTGGCACTCATGCTAACAGGCTGCCAAAGCGCACCATCATTAAATAACAACACTAATAACACCGAAATATCGCAATTAAACACTGAGCAACACGCAACGCCTTGGTGGCAAAATGCGGTATTTTATCAAATCTGGCCACGTAGTTTTTACGACAGCGATGCTGATGGCCATGGCGATTTTAATGGTATGACCCAAAAACTCCCGTATCTGCAAGAGCTCGGCGTTAACGCATTGTGGTTAACCCCGATGTTTGAAGCACCGTCGTATCATGGCTATGATTTTACTGAATTTTACCAAGTAGAAAACGACTACGGCAGCATGGCAGAGTTTGAAGCCTTTATAAAAGCCGCTGATGATAAAGGCATGAAAGTCATACTTGATTTAGTTATTAATCATATATCAAGTAACCATGAATGGTTTCAGCGTTCAGCAAAACAACAAGCCCCTTTTGCTGATTACTTTATTTGGCGCGACGATATGCCAAAAGCCGGTAGCGGTTGGGGCCACGCATGGAGTGATAACGACAAGCCCGATGCCGTATGGCATTGGAATGAAACACGCCAGCAATATTACTACGGCGCGTTTGGTGCCAGCCAACCTGACTTAAATTTACGCCACCCTGATGTTATTGCTGAAATGGAAAAAATGGCTAAGTTTTGGCTTGATAAAGGCGTTGCAGGTTTTAGGTTAGACGCTGTGCGCTTTGCCATGGAAAGCGGCGGCAATGCACAGGCCGACACAGACGAAACCATAGCTTACTGGCAGCACTTTAATCAGTATGTAAAAAGTGTGAACCCTGAGGCGTATTTAGTAGGTGAAGCCTGGGCCGATATTCCTGTGGCAGCCAAGTATTATGGTGCAGGGAAGGGGCTTGATCAGGGCTTTGATTTTGAAGTGGGCTATAAAATACTGGGTTTGTTAAAACCAGATGCCAGTGGCGAAGCGCAATTTGGCACCATGCAATCTAACCAACAAATCAACGCAGTTGATGCCAATGTGCTCAAACAAAATTTACAGCAACGTATTGACTCAGCCGCACCGCTTGATTTTTTTGCGCCGTTTTTAACTAATCACGACCAAGAACGTATCGCTTATCAACTTGCAGAGCATGACGATAAAGCAAAACTTGCCGCTGCGATGTTATTTAGCTCCCCTGGTACACCGTATATTTATTACGGCGAAGAAATTGGCTTAACACAAGGTGGCACAGGCCATGATGTTTATAAACGTGCGCCTATGCAATGGGACAACAGCAATCAAGCCGGTTTTACCAAAGCTAAAACGAGCTGGGTTGAACAAAGTGAATTATTTGGTAAAGACTTTACCAGCTGGTGGCCTGAATTTTTAGCCGAGCAGCTTAGCGCAGGCGATCGCAATGTTAAAGTACAGCAAGCAGACTCTGATTCACTTTGGCGTTTATATCAGCACTTAATTTCGCAGAAAAAACAGCGCCCAGAGCTGGGTATTAAAGGCAGTTATGAATTAACGCAACACAACAACGGCCTAGTTGAAATAACCCGCGAGTTAAACGGCAGTAAAGCGATGTTTATACTTAATTTAACCGCTAACCCGCAAAGCATCAGCGGTATAAAACGTCAGGGGTTAACGCCTAGCTGGCAACACGACCTCAATGACGAACAACTCGCTGGCTATGGTTTGTTGTTATTGAATAACACACTTTAAATAAAATTCATCCGTTGGGGCTAACATATGTTAGCCCCAATTCGTGAAAATGGGCTAATTACGCCATTGGCGCCTTGCTGCAAAACATGCGTGTAAATTTGGGTTGTTCTCACATCAGTGTGACCTAATTGTACCTGAACCGTTCGAATATCAGCGCCACTTTGGAGTAAGTGCGTAGCGAAAGAATGGCGTAAAGTATGTGGGGTAACGTGTTTATTAATGTTGGCATCCTTAGCTGCTTTTTTAACCGCGCGCTGTACTTGCTTTTCATCTATATGATGCCTTCTCAACTGTTTACTTTCAGGATCAACACTGAGCTTATAAGATGGAAATAAATATTGCCATCCCAGCTTCTTGCTATCGGTAACGTGAAAGTCAGCTTGCCATCCACAATGCCTGCCACTTATCTGAGTCAACTGTTACGCGAGCTTGCCTAATGAAAATGTTCGTTGAACCTGCACATATTTACCTCTATCGCGATGCCGTGGATTTTCGAAAATCCATTGATGGTCTGGTCGCAATCGTTGAGGGTGAGCTTGAACGTGATGCCTATACTGGCGCTTTATTTTTATTTTGCAACAAAGCGAAGGATAAACTCAAGCTGGTTTACTGGGATAAAACGGGGTTTGCTTTGTGGTACAAGCGATTAGAAAAGCAAAAGTTCAAATGGCCAAACAAAGCCAGTCTGCAAGAATTTGAGCTCAGTCCAGAGCAACTGGATTGGTTGTTGTCGGGATATGATGTGCTTGGTCATGAAGAGTTGCGGTATAAATCGATGATCTAATCGATCATATTGGGAGTAAATGATCGTTGCCACACCGTCTGTTTTATCTTTGCGTCAAGCAAGAAAACACCGTCAAATTCTGTTAAATTGCGAACATGAAAATTGATGCACACTCACTTCCTGACGACCCAGAACAACTCAAGCGCATGTTGCTTGAGTTGCAACAGCATATGGATGAAAAGTTAGCTGAAAAAGACGCGAAAATTCACGAATTGCTACAAGCTTATAACGCGAAACTAGCCAAAGAGTACGCCAAAAAATCTGAAAAGATGCCGGGTGCAGGCGAAGTATTCAATGAAGCAGAAGATATTCTCGATGAACATGATAAAGCGCTATTGGCCACATCGGCCTCAGTAAAGAAAGAAAAAGCCAAACCGAAACGCCGGCCACTGCCGGCTCAGTTACCCCGAGTTGAGGTCGTTGTTGACCTCGAAGAGGATGAAAAAATGTGTGATTGCTGTCAAAGCCCCCTTCACAAAATGGGTGAAAGCAGCAGTGAAGCACTCGAGTTTGTGCCAGCGCATATCAAAGTCATCAAAACCATTCGCCCTAAATATACGTGCCGTCACTGTGAGCGTGAAGGCATTGAAAGTGTGGTAAAAACCGCCCTTATGCCCGCAACAGCCATTCCAAAAAGCATCGCAACGCCCAGCTTGCTGAGCCAAATAATCATGTGTAAATACCAGTTTGGCTTACCACTTTATCGCCAAGAAACCATGTTAGGCGATATTGGTATTGAGTTGAGCAGACAAACCATGTCGAGCTGGATGTTGCGCTGCGCAGACCTGTTATCCCCCTCTGTATCAACGCTTAAAAGACGTGTTGCTATCTCAACCGGTTATTCACGGCGATGAAACCCCGTTAAACGTCATTAATGCAGATAAAGCAACCAGCTATATGTGGCTGTATTGTTGCGGCGATGATAAACCGAGTAAAGGCACCAATATTGTCTTGTTTGATTATCATAACAGTCGCGCAGGCCAATGTGCGGTTAATTTCCTTGATGGTTACGAAGGCTACATGCACGTTGACGGCTACAAGGCTTACGAGCAAACGAATGCAACACTGGTTGCGTGCTTAGCCCATATGCGCCGTAAATTCATCGAGGCTAAAGGCAATAATAAAAAAACCGTCAAAGCAGATGTAGCACTAAACCTTATTCGCAAGCTCTACGGTATTGAGCAAGCCATCAAAGATAAATCGCACGATGAAAAATTCAAGATTAGGCAGAGAAAAGCCAAACCAATCGTTGATGAATTGTATCAATGGTTACTCAAGCATAAAGATAAAATCCCACCAAAAATGGCGTTAGGTGAAGCAATTACCTATGCGATAAATCAGTTTGAGAAATTCAGGCGTTACCTTGATGATGGCAGGCTCAGTATTGATAATAACCGTGCAGAGCGAGCTATAAAACCGTTCGTAATAGGGCGAAAAAACTGGTTGTTCTCAAATACCTGCAATGGTGCTCATGGCAGCGCTATACTTTATAGTCTTGTTGAAACCGCAAAGGCAAATGACCTTGTGGTGCATGACTATATCTCTACTTGCTTACAGCGCCTTGCTGAGCAGCCAGATAACCTTGAGCCACTGCTACCTTGGAACATTAAGCAAAGCTAGGTGTCGTTAGCTATACGCTTACGGTGATGATAAATACACAGGTAAAAACTTTGATCACCGTAGGGAGTGCTTAGTAGAGCGAATAAGGTTTTTAAGTAGTGTATTTGCCATAGAAATAGCAGCCTGCGCGATTATGAGCAATTACTACCATCTTGTTGTGAACGTCAATAGGCGACAAGCACTTGATTGGTCTGATGATGAAGTAATTGAACGCTGGTATCAACTTTATAACGGCCATGTTTTAGTTGATCGTTACTTAAATGGTGAGCAGCTAGATAAGGCGAGTGTGCTCTTTTTTGA
>NZ_JACJFL010000058.1:4333-23283 GCF_014164575.1 Pseudoalteromonas sp. SG41-1 | reverse complement strand
AGCCGGCTCCTACGATAAATTTACCCCCTATAGGAAATGGTTTTAGCCATGAGTTTTTAAACCCGCGGCATAAAGCCCCGCCGACTCTTAACCCTAACACTGTGCTTGGTTTAATCTCTACCTAACACCTAACACCTAACACCTAACACCTAACACCTAGAACCTTTGTCTTCCTAGCCCCTAAAACCTAAATATTACACAGCTTTTAAATGGCTTGGTTTTTTAGGATTAACTAACTCTGTGACAAAGTTTGTAAAGTCAACGCCTAAATTTTGATCACGCATGCTGTATTCAACAATTGCTTTTAAATAACCTAATTTATCGCCACAGTCATGAGCTCGGCCACTCATATGGAATGCCTCAACCGTTTCAATTTTCATCAGCATATCAATAGCGTCAGTTAATTGGATTTCGCCACCTGCGCCAACTGGGGTTTTGCTAAGTAGTTGCCAAATAGTTTTTGACAACACATAGCGGCCAACAACAGCTAAGTTCGATGGTGCATCTTCAACACGTGGTTTTTCAACCATGGTTTTTATTTTTGCACTTTCACCCGCAGTAATTACAACGCCATTTATATCAGCTATGCCGTATTTACATACATCTTGCTCAGGTACTGGTTCAAGCATAATTTGGCTTGCTGATGTTGCTTTAAAACGATCAATCATTGCCGCTAAATTTTCGGTTTTTTGATCTGCAGTATATGCATCAAGTATTACATCAGGCAGTAAAACCACAAAATCATTATCACCAATGATTGGTTTCGCACATAATACAGCATGCCCCAAACCTTTAGCTTCACCTTGGCGTACGTGTAGAATAGTTACATCAGGCGGGCAAATAGAGCGCACTTCATCAAGTAATTTACGCTTTACGCGTTTTTCAAGTGTCGCTTCAAGCTCAAAGCTAGTATCAAAATGATTTTCGATAGCATTTTTAGAGCTATGCGTAACAAGTACAATTTCTTTAATACCGGCCGCAACACACTCATTCACTATATATTGAATAAGCGGCTTATCAACCAGTGGCAGCATTTCTTTTGGGATTGCTTTAGTCATTGGCAACATCCGCGTACCAAGTCCAGCAACTGGGATAACAGCTTTCATAGTTAGTCCTTTATTTAATATTTAATTCAATTAGTTTCAATCTAACAGCACAAAGCTTTATAGGGAGTGAATAAGTTCGGGCTTCGGGCTTCGGGCTTCGGCAAAATTATAAACACTATTTGCACAAAGAGAAGATAATGAGAAAACAAAAACCACGCTTCGAGCAACGAGTTCCTAGTCACTTACCTAGCACCTTTTTCTTCCTACTACCTTTGACCTTTTCGCGGTGGCAAGCCACTCGCCTACACGTAATTAAACACCAGTATACAATTTAACACCGTAGGCGTTAAGCTTGCTGACGCACAAACACCGAAAAAATATTGAATATCGCGGTGGCAAACCATTCGCATACACGTAATTAAACACCTGAATACAATTTAACTCCGTAGGCGTTAAGCTTGCTGACGCGTGTTCATTAATATCTTTGTGAATAAATCAATTAAACAATTTTTACCACCGAGAGCACCGAGGCGCTTCGCGCTACACCGAGAAAGTAAAGTTAAGCCTAGAACCTTTAAACTCTTTCGCGGCTAAAGCCGGCCCCTACGATAAATTTACCCCCTGTAGGAAATGGCTTTAGCCATGAGTTTTATAAACCGCGCGGCATAAAGCCCCGCCGCCTCTTAACCCTAACACTGTGCTTGGTTTAATCTCTACCTAAAGCCTAACACCTAATCCCTTTAACCTTTACTTTAATCACTACCAAATAAATCTCGCGTATAAACTTTATCAGCTACATCTGTTAACTCTTCCACCATACGGTTAGATACCACCACATCTGAAAGTTGTTTAAACTCATTGAGATCTTTTATAACACGTGAATTGAAAAATGCTTCATCTTTTAAAGCGGGCTCATACACTACAACTTCAATCCCCTTAGCCTTAATGCGCTTCATAATCCCTTGGATAGCAGATGCCCTAAAATTATCTGAGCCTGTTTTCATAACTAAGCGATACACGCCAACTATTTTAGGACTGCGCTTAATTATTGAGTTAGCAATAAAATCTTTACGAGTAGTATTAGCATCAACAATAGCGCCAATCATATTATTTGGTACATCTTTGTAATTAGCTAACAACTGCTTGGTGTCTTTTGGTAAACAATAACCGCCATAACCAAATGATGGATTATTATAATGACTACCAATACGAGGGTCTAAACCTACACCTTGTATAATTTGTTTAGCATTTAAGCTATGGCTCTCAGCATAGCTATCAAGCTCATTAAAGTAAGCCACACGCATTGCAAGGTAGGTATTTGAGAATAACTTGATTGCTTCGGCTTCTGTTGAATCTGTAAACAGAATCTCAATATCTTGCTTTATCGCACCTTGCGCCAGTAAATTAGCAAACGTTTTTGCGCGTTCACTTTGCTCACCAACAATAATACGAGATGGATGTAAATTATCATAAAGTGCTTTACCTTCACGTAAAAATTCTGGCGAAAATATTACGTTATCAGTGCCAAACTTTTCTTTAACTGACTGCGTATAGCCAACTGGCACGGTTGATTTAATAACCATAGTAGCCGTTGGATTAATTTTCATTACATCTTTAATAACCGACTCAACACTATTGGTATTAAAATAGTTTGTTTCAGGATCATAATCAGTAGGTGTAGCAATAATTACAAATTCAGCACCAACCAATGCTGACTCTTTGTTTGTAGTCGCGGTAAAATTTAATTCCTTATTTTGTAAAAAATCACTTATTTCAACATCAACAATTGGCGATTGTTTGTCTTTTAAAAGTGCGACTTTATTTTCATCAATATCAAGCGCAACAACCTTATTGTGTTGCGCAAGTAACATAGCATTAGACAGGCCAACATAACCCGTACCAACAACAGCAATTTTCATTTTATAATTCCTTAAACTTCTATATTTTGCTTCCAAGCCTAAGCTCATCTCGCTTAGAACTACAGCTATTTATTTAGTAACAGTAATTTGCACAAAGAGAAGCCAATGAGTGTAAATGAGAAGAGAAAATGCCACGGACTAATTGCATCTAGGTCATTGTCACTTATCTAATACCTTTGACCTTTTCCCTTTAACCTCTTAAGCGCAGCGTCTCTTAACCTCTTTGTGAATAAACCACTTAAAACCATTTTGCACAAAGAGAAGTGAATGAGAGTAAATGAGAAAACAAAAGCCATGGGCTTCGAGCAACGCGCTCCTAGCCATTTTCCCTAGCTCCTTTATTTACCTCTTAACCGCAGCGCTCTCTTAACCTCTTTGTGAACCAAGTCACTTAAAACCCTTTGCACAAAGAGAAGACAATGAGAGTAAATGAGAATGCATAACAATTAGTATTTACTACACCTTTGAAACATAGATCGCCCATTCTCTTTATGTATAAATTCACTTAAAACTTTAAGTTTAGTCGCTTTATTCCATTGATAAGTTTAGTTGTATTAAAGTTTATCAACAAACCAGTGCTTACATTCGATAGCTTCATATAAGTCAATAATTGCGCTGAATGGATTGGTAATAACTTCTCTACAGACTTTAATTCAACAATCAATTCATTTGTAATTAATATGTCTAGTCTATAACCCGCGTCAATGTTTGTATTTTTATATAAAATAGGTAATTCAACTTGATACTTGGCATCTATTCCAGCTTGCTTCAATTCAAGTAAAAGGCAAGTTTCATAAGTTGATTCTAATAATCCTGGACCCAATTGTTTATGTACTTCAATAGCGCATCCAATAACTTTTTGTGTGAGAAGATCAGTATCCATACTTATCCTAGAACTATTATTTATCTCTAAAGCGCAGCGCCCTCTTAACCTCTTTGTGAATAAATAACTTAAAGATCTATTTTGCACAAAGAGAAGATAATGATCGTAAATGAGAAGACAAATGCAACGGGCTTCGAGCCACGGACTCCTGCACCTAAAACCTAGAACCTAGAGCCTTTAAACTCTTTCGCGGCTGAAGCTGGGGCTCCTACGATAAATTTAAACCCTGTAGGAAATGGCTTTAGCCATGAGTTTTATAAACCGCGCGGCATAAAGCCCCACCTACAAGATTCTATAAATAAATTTGACACCGAACTACTTTAAATAGACCACTGCTATTTTATACATCTTAGTTTATTTAGTCGCTGAGTATTCTTTTTCAGGTAGTGCTAATTTTCGCCTAAAAAAGTTCATTACTTTGCAGTAATTTATAAGTATCAGTAAGTACACACCAAACAAAGTAATAAAACCATAAAACATTAAAAACTCTGGTACCAAAAAGACTTCGCCAATTATACCTACACTAGCAAACAATGTAGCAACAGAGCATATTAAAATAAGTGTTTGTGTTGAGCTGCAACCTAAGCGCTGGCATATATGGTGTAAGTGCTCACGATCAGGATTAAATGGTGATTTACCTTGTTTAATACGGCGTATCATTATTGCAGCCATATCCATTAAAGGTACCGCAATTAGCCATAGGGCAGTTACTGGGCGAATCATCGCGTTGCCGGGAGCTTGACTTGCCCCAATAAGCAACCAAATAACAGTGAAGCCGATCATCATACTGCCTGCATCACCCATAAATACTTTACGTTCACGCCCTGTTAGGCCAAGGTTCATAATAATATATGGCACCATGCATACAACTAATAGTAAACATAAATAACTGAGGCTTTGCTCGCCTGTAAACCAGAGTAAAATACCAATACTCGCAAAAGTAACTAGTGATAAGCCACCTAATAAGCCATCAATGCCGTCAACCATGTTAAACGCATTAATACAGCCTATTACAGCAAATATGGTTACCACAGCACCTAGCATGCCAAGTTCTATAATACCAAAACCGAGTAAGTCACCTAGCGTGTGCAGTTCTGTATTAGCAAAGTAAATCATTGCAACAGAAATTAACGCCTGGACTAACATGCGTATTTTTACACTTAAATCAAAGCGATCGTCCAAAGCACCTACCGCTGTTAACCCGCAAATACATAACATATATAAGTTAGCATGGTTAATCATACCCGGGTGTGTATAAATATAGTTAACTATAGTAATGCAAATTGCCACACCACCTACTAATGGCACATTACCGGTATGCATTTTTCGCCCTGACGGCTTATCTACAAGGCCCACCCTACGAGCTACTTTACGCATTAAAAATAAAATTGCAAAGGCAATAAAAAAAGTGAGCAATAAATCTATAAACATTATTGTTATCATCCTGACTTATTTTAAATAGTGATTAAAAACTATTTTTTAGTAATTAAATTAATATATTTACCTAATTTCGAAGAAGCTTTTGCAAAGTCTACTTTTTGAGCATTTTAATTCTAAACTGATTTATCATTATTGCGGGCATCACTTAACAGTTATTTAATCTGAAGTACAGTACCTGAGACTCTGAAGGGCAAACGCCTCATCAGTCATCACACCTTAGGCTAAATATTGAAAAATAAAACGATTAATGACTTATCATAAGATACAAGTAGAAGGTAGCGGTACAATTTAAAAGTACCTTTGTATGCTAATACTCGCTTTTTATATTACAGCATATATAAAAAGCCCTGCTTAGCTATGCTGGCGGGGCTATGCTTTTTTATTGCTGACTAAGATTTAGTTGCACTTAAACCCTTTTCAAATACACTGTATACTAGCTTATAGGCTTTTTCGGCTAGATCTGACTCAGCGTAACACCTAAGCTCTGGCGCATTTCCTGATGGCCTCAAATGCACAACATCACCACACGATAACGTAATACGCAGTCCATCTGTTATATTCAATTGATAACTCATATCATCATAACCTAAAGTTGCAATGAAATTACTAGCATCATATTTTAGACCTTCAATTAACTTTAAGCTATTTTCTCTGGAAAAATTTTGCAAACGGTCACTGGCAGTAAATCGCTTAGGTAAATTATTTAATTGCTTTGATATGGGCTCTTTCTGGCTCAATAACATAAAAGCTGGTAAAAGTGCATCACGAGTAGGCAATGCTCTTATTATTCTTCCATTTAAATTTATATCTGAACCTAAAAGGTAGCCGCCATTTGCTTCAAAACCAGCGACACGAGCATAGCGTTTATTTAACTCTGCAAATTCAGCTATTACATAAGGAGAGCCTATTTTTGTACGTACCACGGTTTTAAAGCTATTTGACTTTTCAATAGCTGTGTTACAACTTACTGGTACAGCTAATGAATCAATATTTAACAATTGACTGCACACTAAGCCTAAAATATCACCACGTAGCCAATTGCCATTTTCATCAGCAATTAACGGTCGATCCCCGTCACCATCTGTTGAAAAAATCGCATCAAAACCATATTTTTTTGACCAATCTAACGCTTTTTGTTGATCTTCATCCGATACAGCCTCAGTATCTATAGGTACAAAGGTATCACTTCTTTCTAAACTTGTTACCTCTGCTCCTAAGCTTTTAAATAATGATTTATATATATCACGACCAGCACTAGAGTGCTCATATATGCCTATTTTCTTTCCTGCAAGTGAATCATGACTAAATAGCTCTGCATAACGCTTTATATACGCTTGCTCTGCTGATTTACTAACTGCAAGTTCTGCTAATTGGTAAAGGGAAGTAAATTGTACACCATTTTGCAAAATAGCTTGTTCATCAGCTTTTGTTATTTCACCATCGGGGCGATAAAACTTTAGTCCATTACGATCAAAAGGGATGTGGCTTCCAGTAATCATTATGCTAGGCACGTTGTCCTGCATTGCTTTGTAAGCCAGTGCCGGTGTAGGTATTACACCGTAATAAATAACACTTAAACCTAGTTGCTTTAAAGCGGCAGCGCACGCTTGCGCCATTGCATAGCTACTAGGGCGATTATCAATAGCGAGCATAACTGTATTAAAACTAAACTCAGCATCAATTGACTTTATAAATGCAACAGCAAATGCTGCACATACATCAGCAGTAAAATCACTAACTAAACCACGTGCGCCACTTGTACCAAAAGCAATACCACTTTGCTTAATAACTTCAGCACAAATTAATTTATTTTCCATATTAAACCTATATTTCTTTTTCCAAAGGATAAGATCGGAGTATGGAATGCTCTCTTAAGAGCAATGCCACTTAAGATCTTTGTGAAACTCAAATCTTTTGCTCTAAAGTCCTATCCTAAGTAAACCATATTTGCACAATTAGAAAAGAATGAGAGTAAATGAGAAGACAAAAAACTACGGACAACGAGCTATAAATACATTAGAACATAGCACCTTTGTTTTTCTTGCAACTTTCATCTTGAACCTTTTATCCCATATTTCGCGTCTCACAACTCAAAATGCGCCGCTAGTTATTTAACCTCATAAGCGCAGCGCTCTCTAAACCTCTTTGTAAACAACCTTATTTCACTCGACCATAACGGTCTTCAAAGCGTACAATATCATCTTCCCCCAAGTATGATCCTGACTGCACCTCTATCAGCTCTAAGTCAACTTTACCCGGATTTTCTAATGCATGAACGGCTGTAATAGGGATATAAACAGATTGATTTTCGGTTACAAATTTTTCTGTATCATCTATTTGCACTTTAGCCGTACCTGAAACTACAATCCAGTGTTCGGCGCGATGGTGATGCATTTGCACTGATAGCTTAGCACCAGGTTTAACAGTGATACGCTTAACTTGAAAGCGTTCACCATAGTCAACTGAATCGTATTTCCCCCAAGGACGGTAGACTTCTCTGTGCAATTTAGCCTCTGAGCGTTGTTCATCTTTTAATTGTTGAACAATCATTTTTACATGTTGCGATTTATCTTTGTGAGCAACCAGAACGGCATCTTTTGTATTTATAATAACTAAATCTTCAACACCCACTGTTGCAACCAATTTGTCTTCACTAAATACAAGCGTGTTTTTAGTATCAACAGCTTTTACATCACCAGTAAAAGCATTACCATTTTCATCCTGTGGTGATACTTCCCAAAGAGCAGCAAAGCAACCAACGTCACTCCAACCTGCATCCATAGGCACTACAACAGCATCTGTTGTGTGTTCCATTACTGCATAGTCGATTGACTCGTCAGGACAAATTTCAAAAGCAGCTTTATCAACGCGAATAAAATCCAAATCATTATTTTGGTTTTGCATGGCTTTTTCACATGCATTATATATATCAGGGCGAAATGCTTTAAGCTCATTTAAATAACGACTTGCTTTAAATAAAAACATGCCGCTATTCCAGTAATAGTCACCATTTTGTATATATTGCTCAGCAGTTTTTGAATCTGGCTTTTCTACAAATGCATCTACTACAAAACCTGTATCAAATTGTTCACCACGTTTAATATAGCCATAACCTGTTTCAGGCTTATTACCAACAATACCAAAGGTAACTAACTTATCTTGGCTTGCAAGCTCTGCAGCTTTATTAATACTTGACTGAAAGGCAGCTGTATTTTCAATTACGTGATCAGCAGCTAACACTAATAATAACGGGTCTTCGCCTTGCTCAATCGCTTTAAATGCAGCAAGAGCAATAGCAGGTGCCGTATTACGCCCTACAGGCTCTAAAAAAATACCACTGTGCTTTACACCTAACTGGCGAACTTGCTCTGCGGCTATAAAGCGGTGCTCTTCATTACAAATAAGCATGGCTGGGCTATGCGCTAGACCAGTTAAACGGCTCAACGTGCTTTGCAGCATTGTTTGCTCGCCGCTTAATACTAAAAATTGTTTTGGATAATTACCGCGTGATAGTGGCCACAAGCGTGTACCTGAACCACCAGCCATAATTATTGGCAATATTAAATTCATATTTAGAGCCTTAAAATTATTTATATTAAAACTTTTGCATTTTCAGAAAAAAAAGGACCTTCTTTTATTTCTAGTATTAAAGTTTGTTCTGATACACATTCAACACTATGTATATCGCCCGGTTTAAATTCAATGCATTGTATATCTTGTGCACCCCCCACTAAAAAAGACCTTATTACCGAGCCATCTTTATTATGTAGTGTTACTTTTAATACCCCACTTTGCACTATAAACATTTCCCATTGATGCGCTAATGCATGGTAATGCGGCTCTACATAACTACCTTTAAGTAGCGCTATGTATAGCCTTTGCACTTTATCGTTAAAGCTTGCATGTAAATTAAGGTGCGCTCTTTTTCTGGGCGAGCTACTGGCTTGTTCAAATAAGGTTTTGATATCTGCTTGGGTTATTTCTCTCATTATTGCTCTTGTAACTTTTTAACAATGTTAGCCGCGATAGCAGTAACAGCAAATTCATTTTTTAACAACTCATATGCTCCATTGCCTAGCTGCTTACGTAAGTTGAGATTTTCGTATAGCGCTAATGCATTTTTTAGTAGCTGTTCATCATCACCATTTTCGCTAATAAACCCAGCTTTATTTGAGTTAACCAACGCTTGTAAATCATTGCCACTATTTACACTACCTAAAATAGGCAATGACTGCACCATGTAGCCTAACAACTTACCGGGAAAGTTATGAGCTGTATGTTTAGCAGATAAAGAAAACAACCCTACATCAATACTTGCTAATATATGCTTAAACTCATTTTGATTAACCGAGGGTAAATAACTGTAATTTGTTAATTGCCACTGTTTTGCCAGTTTATTAATTAATTCAACTTCGTCACCTTGACCAATAAATAAAAAGTGCGCTTGGCTACAATGCTGCATACTTTTAGCTAAGCGCATTAAGTTTGCCATATCTTGCGCATGACCAATGTTGCCGCCATAAAAGTAAATAACTTTATTTTCTAGCTTTAGCTGCTTACGAATAGAGTTAACGTTGCTACTAATATTAACAGGTGTTGTATCTGCCCAGTTACGCAAAATTTCTGTGGGGTATTGATAACCATTACTTTGTTTAAATACCTCTAAATTTTTTTCTGACATCAAACCAATAGTGTTTGCAGCTTGGTAAGAGCGCTGTTCAAAAAACTTAAAGTAGCGTGCTATTAAAGAGCCTTGCTTGATCATGCCGGCATCTATAACCCATTGCGGAAACAGGTCACGCAACACTAGGTAAGAGTTGCAGTTACAGCGCTGCTTAATGCTATTGACCAAACCACCAAAGAATATTGATGGTGAGTAGTAAATTACGCCATCAAAGGTATGCTCACTTACATGGGGCTTGATAGCCGACCAAGCTCTAAATGAGAGTAACGTTTCATTTAGTGCTCGCGTTACTTTGTTTACATCTTTAATGGGGCCAGAGCTAAAGCGCCAAACCTTTACACCGTCTAAGCTTTGTTCAGTAAATTGTTCTTCCTGCCCTACAGCAGGTGTAATCACAGTGACATTATGCCCACTTGCAATGAGCTCAAGTGCCAACTCATGAAACATTTTAGCACCCACGCGGGTGCTATCAGGCAAATAGTCGTCAATAATTAAAGCAAGTTTCATTAATATTTTTTCCACACAACCCTGTTTACATAGTCGGTATAACTAATAATGGTACGTAATACTTTGTCTGACACATTGGGAGCAATGTAGTTTTGTACCTTGTTAATTAGCCTATGTTCACCACGTGGTTGCTTATCAAGTATTTCAATAGCTTGCAGAATGCGTTCTACATTCATTCCGGTAAACATGACCGCTCCCTCTTCAAAACCTTCGGGGCGTTCTTGTGCATCTCTGATATTTACTGCCGGAAAATTTAAAATAGACGACTCTTCAGTAATCGTACCGCTATCACTTAGTACCACTTTAGCGTCCATTTGCAATTTTACGTAATCGCTAAAGCCAAGTGGTTTTAACAGTTTAACTAAGGGGTGAAACTCTAAGTTCAGTAAGTCAATTTTCTTTCTGGTACGAGGGTGGGTAGACACAATAATAGGGTGCTGGTATTTTTCGGCAATAGCATTTAGTGCTTGTAAATAACTATAAATATTTTTTTCTGAATCGACGTTTTCCTCTCTGTGCACACTTACCACAAAATACTCGCCCGCTATTAAACCTAGTGTGGTTAAAATTTCGGCATTGGCAATTTTATCTGCGTAGCGACTAAGCACTTCGTCCATTGGGCTGCCTGTTTTAACTATTAGATCGGGCTTTAGGCCTTCAGCTAATAAGTATTCACGCGCTATATCGGTATAAGGCATATTAACGTCAGAAATATGATCCACTATTTTACGGTTAATTTCTTCGGGTACACGCATGTCAAAACAGCGATTACCTGCTTCCATATGAAATATCGGGATTTTTTTACGTTTTGCCGAAATAGCAGCCATCGCACTGTTAGTGTCGCCTAATATTAAAATGGCATCTGGCTGTACATTGGCAAACATAGCATCGGCTTTACTAATTACTTGCGCCATAGTTTCGGCGGCAGTAGCACCAGCACATTCTAAAAATATATCTGGTGCGCGAATGCCTAAGTCTTCAAAAAATATTTGATTAAGTTCGTAATCATAGTTTTGCCCAGTATGCACTAATACATGCTCACAAAACTCATCTAACTTTGCAATGGTGCATGACAACCTAATAATCTCTGGACGAGTACCTACTACCGTAACAACCTTTAACTTTTTCATGCTTTATACCTTTTTACGTAATCTGAGTGCATATACTCGACAAGCTTGCTCCACGCCGGTGGGCTAAACTGAGTTAATTGCCTAAATTTATCTGAGTTTAGTGAGCGATCTATCACCAACTCTTGCGACTCAGCAATAGTGATTTGCTTTTGGTACTGCTCTGCAATCAACTTTAATAGCGTGTATTTATCAATCGGATCTACCGATAAGTGCAATAAGCCTGTAACGTCTGGATTTGGTAAAATATATTCCGCCAACAGCGTGGCTATATAACAGGTAGGCAAGCCTGAGAAAACGGCTTTAGAAAAACCTTTAGTGCTTTCGCCTTGTGATAAAAACCAATCTACTAAGCTTACTGCAGATGTAAGTTCATGCCCTATAATCGAGGTTCGTAACGTTAGGTGTTTGCCGTAGCTCACTTCACCTAAACACTTTGATTTACCATACAAGTCACGCGCATCGGGTAATGAATTTTCGGTATATAAACCTTCATTACCGGTAAATACACAGTCAGTTGAGAAGTGAATCAATTTTGCATTAACCTGATCACAAATATTTGCTAGCTCATGCGGAAGTAATGCATTAATTTTAATGGCATCAATATGTTGCTTTGAGATACCGTGCTGTTTAATCAACCCCACACAGTTAATGACTACATCGGGCATCAAAGTCTCGATTGCGTGTTGTAATGAACCAATGTCGTAAGCGTCAATACAGGCAATTAATTGCTGCTGCATATTGCTAAAAAATTGTTCTTTTCCATCAATACTACGTACTGTGCCAAATACTGATAAGTGTGCGTGTTCACTTAGGTTGCTAAACAGACTGTAACCAAGCATCCCTGTAGCACCAAGAATTAATATTTTCATTCTCAAACACCTTCAGGAACAATAATATTTCCAAACTCAATCTCACGCATAAAATCAAGCTTACGTAGAAGTTGCTTCATGCCTTCAACGTCTAAACGCTCAGTATTATGCGAGTTATAATCTTCAACTTTTGATAAGTCAGACTCACCTTCTTCAAAAAACTTTGAATAGTTTAAGTCTCTGTTATCGGCAGGTACTCTAAAGTATTCACCTTGCTCTTGTGCCACAAACATTTCTTCACGACTGCATAGCGCTTCAAACAATTTTTCGCCGTGGCGAGTACCAATCACGTTCACAACATGCTCAGGCTTTTTAAGCATTTCGAGTAACGCGGTTACCAACACCTCAATGGTTGCTGCAGGTGCTTTTTGAACAAAAATATCACCATTTTGGCCATTTTCGAAAGCATGTAATACTAAATCAACCGCGTCATCTAATGTCATCATAAAGCGGGTCATTGTTGGGTCAGTAATAGTAATTGGCTCGTTATTAACTACTTGGCGAATAAATAAAGGAATTACTGAGCCACGCGATGCCATTACATTACCGTAGCGGGTACAACAAATTGTGGTGTTGGTGTGTTCTAAATTACGGCTTTTAGCAACAATCACTTTTTCCATCATTGCCTTAGAAATACCCATAGCATTAATTGGGTACACTGCTTTGTCGGTGCTCAAGCACACTACACGCTCAACATTATTCGCTATAGCAGCTTCTAGCACGTTTTCTGTACCAAGCACGTTAGTTTTAACTGCCTCTAACGGGTAAAACTCACATGACGGAACTTGTTTTAACGCAGCAGCATGGTAAACATAATCAACCCCACGCATCGCGTTATTAATACTTTGGCTATCGCGTACGTCACCAATATAAAACTTTAATTTCTCTGACTGAAAATACTTACGCATGTCATCCTGTTTTTTTTCGTCACGTGAAAAAATGCGTATTTCTTTTATGTCCGTGTTTAAAAAGCGACGCAGTACTGCATTACCAAATGAGCCTGTACCACCTGTTATTAATAATTTTTTATTTGAAAACTGACTAATCATTAAACATTCCTTCAACTAAAGATTCATTGTTTATTAAGATATTTGAAATATAATCATACGTAGTAGATGAACGTTTTGCATACTGTTCTGCATCTAAATTAATCATTAACTTTATGCAATTGCTAATATAATCAACGTCATTAACTTTAAATACAAAGCTTCCATTATCTCTAACTTTACTCCAAGGAGTTTGATCCGAGATTAGGACTAAATTAGATAAAGCCATTGCTTCAACAATAGCATGACCATAATTCTCGTTAAGTGTTGGTAAGGCAAATACGTGGCTTTCAGACAAAGTGTTTTTTACTTCAACAGGTTTTAAAGCTCCTAAATATTCATATTGCAGATTATTATTACTCTTATTCAGCACTTTCAAACACCTTTGCCAATAATCATTATCCTCAATATTACCAGCTATCTTAAAATTAACTTTTCCATTTCTCAAATCTAAATTAGTTAGAGCTTTGCAAAGTGTTAAAAGGTTTTTTTTCTTTGATATTCTTGATAAAAATATAACATTTAAAGTACCAACAGTTTTATCCTTTTTTATATAGTTAGGTATAGGATCATGCATATTAGGTACTAAGATATAATCCACTTCTCCAAGAAAAAAAAATGCGTCATCAACTTCTTCCTGGGATGTAAAATGAAATTTAGCTATTTTTTTTATTTTAAAACATCTAAAAAAATAGCAGTAAAATCTTTTTCTAACTTTTTTTAAGCTCATGGCTCCACGAGTTAACTCACCTCTCGGTGCAACTAATAACTGTTTAGTTTCGAATAAATTCAACTTAGAGAAGAAGATAAACAAAATACTAAATTTGAATGAAAAGAAACTATTTAAATATACAATATCAAATTTTTTCTTTTCTTTGCTGCTAAGAAAATAATAGAAAAGATCAAATACTCGTGAAAAATAATTTATATTAGTTAAATTTAAATTAAATGGTAGCTTCTCTTTATCAGTTGATAAGATTGTTCCATCTATATCTCTGTTAGATGTAACTACTTCGAACTTATAACCACCCAAAGTTTCAAACTTGTTGATAAGATTTTTCAGGCTTTTTACGGGTCCTCCAGCTTTAAATGCAGGGTAAAAATAATCAGTTACAATTAAAATATTTTTCATAAACTAGCTCTTTAAACTTTTATAAATAGCAAGGTAATCAGACTTTATTGAATGATTAATATCACTAAAACTTATACTGACCTCTCGCTCTTTTTCCTCACAAAAACGTAATAAATCCATTGAATCAATATCACCAGAATAAAAACTACAATTCTGATAATTTAAATTAGTTGTAACTTCTCTTGTATAAGCGATGTCAGGTAATAATAATTTCGCTCCAGCAGACATGGCACGAAAAAGAACTCCCGAATTTGTGATATCTTTGTAAGGAATAACTACACCAGAGCAATTATCTAAAAAACACTGTAACTCTTGATCTTCATATCTGCGTAAGCTTAAGTTTATCCTGTCCTCATAAGATTCTAATTTTTTTGTTAACAGAATGTCATTACAAGCACCTAAGATATTTAGCTTAATATTCAACTTAGAGTTAATATATGCATTTATTAACATTTCTACATTTTTATATGGTCGAATCAAACCAAAAAATAGTAGCCCTGAAGGTTTCTGCACATTAGAAGTATTTGCCTTTGGAATAGGATAACTAGGATGTGGAATTATTTTAAATTTTTTATTAATACCGTATAAGCAAAAGAACTCTTCCATTGACACATTCGTCATAAAAATTAGAGAGTCACACAAGCTTGCAATCACCTTATAAAAAATTCTTGAGATTCTTTCATTATAATTCTCATGGGGCTTTAAATTATGAACAGTCCATACAACTTTTTTACCAAGTATTTTTATAAAAGATATGTAAATTATAATTAGGAGAGTAAATGTATACCTTTTTAGTGGATTTTTTATATTTAGATAAGTTTCAGGCCAATGCATGTGAAAAATATTAAAATTAAAATTAAAAAAATTTACTAAGTTATGTGGGCTATAGATAATTTTTTTAACTAAAATTAAAGAAATAAAACTATTACTTTTACTACCGAGATCTAATGGCCACATTCTGACTTTAATTACTTCTTTGCTCATTTAACACTTTTCCTTAATAAAACTTATAGCACCAAACATATAAAAACAACCTAATAAAAACAGATATGGCACAAACCCTTGTCCAAATACATTTTCTAAACTCACTGTATAGAAAAATTTAAATAGAAGTAGAAAAAACAAAAAATCTAGTTCACCTCTTGTTCTGGACATAGTATCAAAAAAAACTTTAGCCATTATAAAAAGACATATGCTAATTAATATGGTCATAAAAAAATCATAAAAGCTCGCTTCATACAAAATAGAAAAGTATAAAATTAAACCAAAATCAGAACTTGTGAATTGATTCAAAGTTGGAGTGTAGGAAGTCATTACATTATTGTTTAAATTTCTAAAGTCCTTGTCCATCAATCCACTCGGAACAATAGGTCTAAAAAAAGCTTTTACCTCCTTTAGCTCAATATTTTCATTTCTGTATAAACTAACAACTTTGTCAAAATTCTGATACGCTCCCAAAGAGTTAGGATTCATTGACAGGCGGCTGGAAAGGTGACCAACGCCCTCAAAATAGCTGATATTTTCAACTGAATTTCCTCTAATCTCATTTTTTATAACATATACATATTTATATATAAAACCACCAAAAAATAGCGATAAAAACGGTATAATAAATACAAGAAAGTATTTACCTTTAAATATTTTCTTAAAAAATACTACTAACTCTAAAAAAAACAATATAAGAATAAAACTGCTCCACCCTTGTAATAACTTCAAACAGCAAAAACAGATGATATTAAACCAAAATAGGACACGTTTTGATTTATACATGGTACTTATGTTCGGTTTTCTAAAATATAAATAGTATATATAAATAAAAGGCTCAGGCTTTAGAATTGAAAAGATAAGGCTATAAGGAGACTTTGCAGGTTCAATATTTCCAACAGTTACTCGACCGACACCTGTAGTTGCTAGAAAAACAAGTTGAGCTATTAATAAAAAGAGAAATAAATAATGGAACTTATTTTCATTAATTTTTATGTAAAAACCCTTGTTTACTTTTAGATTAAACTTAGAAAAAAAAGAAAAAAGAATAAAACATACTAAAAATGAAAATAAGTTCGCTATAGTAATTATTAAAACATCTGAATCTGAAATAACTCTATAATACCTATGCAGCTCTCCAGGGAAAGTATCTAACTCTAGAGTTAAAATATAAGAAAAAATAGCTGTCAATATATATAATATTAAAAAGCTTAATTCTGATTTATGTTTTATCAAGATAATCTTTCTCGCTTAAAAGAGCCCCCAAAAGGCAATGAAACAATACTCGTTCTTAAAAAAGCAACATAAGTTACAAGTAAATTTTGAAACAGTATTGTTAATGAAACACATATCGCAAAAAATTCAATTTTATCAATTTCAAAGATTAACAAAATTGATAATGTCAACATTAATATTAGAAATGATAAAAATGTTATTTTAAATATATCTCGCTGATGGCCTGTATGGCTTAGCAGAAGATCACAAGCACCCGTGGTTGAATTGGCTAACTGACCTACTGAAAAAATCAAAAGAATATTTAATGTTTGCGAATAGTCCATTCCAAAAAAATGATCAATCAACGTGTTACCAAAAAGTGCTATTAACAAAACGCCAATTAAGCTTATTAGTAGTGAAAATGTACAGCCTTTTGAAATCTCTGATTGCAATAAGTTCTTATCTTTCAAATAGTAGTTTGGAATTTGTGACGCTGCTAATGCTCGGACTGATAAAGTTGAAATGGATAATATCATTGTTAGTTTTACAGCTAAACCGTATTGTGCGATTAACTCTGGATCAAAACTAGTGGAAATCAACCAAAGATCAATCTGAGAAAAACAATATATACCTACTGAAGAAAGAAAAATCGGCCATAAGTCTTTTAATTTTATAGCAAAAGAATGCATATTATCTTTTTCATACTTATAGCCTTTAATAAAGACTATAATGCAACTCATTAGTGATATGATTAAAGCAACTATCCAACAGCTAACAATAAATTCAATATTGTTTATTACTCCATTATATCTACTGTAGAGATAGAGAAGCAAAATAAATATAAGGTTTGAAATAGCCCCCATATATAATTGGGACACTAAGTAGCGGCCTGAACCTTTAAGTAGTTCTGATATAATCAGAATACAACCTAATAATACGGAAGGTATTATTAAATAAAAAATAGACATAGGGAATTTCAAGAAAACCTTGACTATAAATATTGATAATATACAAACTAAAAAAAATGAAATGATCGTTTTTTTAAGTATTTCTAGTAACAACTTAATTAAGTTCACTTCCTCAGAGGAAAGTATATTTAACTTAGGCCCCATACCGAAAAGAAATATCTGCGACAATAAAATAGAAAAACTAAGTAATAAAAAATATTGGCCAACTAAAGCTTGCCCATACAGGTTTACTATATAATAACTTAGTAGTAACCCAATAAACGACACAAAAACCCTAGCGCCCATAGACAAAATTTGTGGGTAATAAGCTTTCATTTAAATAATAATTCCAAAAACATTTTATTAGTCTACCTCATAATATGGTTTTATCTACGATACTAGAGTTATTTTAAGTAGTCGTTCTATTTTTTCACTTTTGTAAAGAATTTATTAATGCTTTAAAAAGTGAAAGGTGTCCCTGCATATGGCTTTAGGTTAGTATATTTAATACCTTTACGTGAACAATCATAATTGTATAAATGGAGGTAAATAATATAAGTCAGCTCATTGCGCTATAATATCACTACTTTCTCAAATTTATAGTTCTGCTACCTTCAATAGACTCAAGAGACTGTAAATTGCCCGCATACGTCAGTTTATCAAGGTTAATAACTGAGTCACTTGTGTTATTAATAATGTGGCGAATAACAGCCGAGCCAATAAAGCCTGCGCCGCCTGTAACGAGAATTTTTACAATCAATCCTTTCTATATCAATTTTACTTCGAGCTACGTGCTATCAGGGTAACGCTAATTTGTTGCGTTACAGTGTCAAATTTTAGGTTCTAGGTTAATCAGTTTAAAAGTAGCTACGGGCTTTGTGCAGCGAGCTAATTAATCTAGCAAAAAACCATTTTCACCACCATGGTGCGTCGCTACACAGAGAAAACCATTCGCGGCTAAAGCCGACTCCTACGTGATCTCTGTGGTGATTCTTTTACTTTAATCACAACTGCGCGGCATATAGCCCGTCTACAAAACAAGTTCTACCACAGAAAGCACCGAGACGCTTTGCTGCATCGAAAAACCATTCGTGGCTAAAGCCGACTCCTACGCATTCTCTGTGGTGAACCTTTACTTTAATTACAAC
>NZ_JACJFL010000058.1:0-4233 GCF_014164575.1 Pseudoalteromonas sp. SG41-1 | reverse complement strand
AGTTCTACCACAGAAAGCACCGAGACGCTTTGCTGCATCGAAAAACCATTCGTGGCTAAAGCCGACTCCTACGCATTCTCTGTGGTGAACCTTTACTTTAATTACAACTGCGCTGCATAAAGCCCCGCCTACATTTAAAACTAAAGGTTTTAGGTCCTAGTTACTTCCCTAGCACCTATTTAACCTTTTTGTCGCGATATAAAATCGCTGCTACGTTTTACTTATCCGATTTATATTCGTAGTTGTAGTATCCATAATACCCATATGCGTTACTGGCTTTTTTAACGACACCGTTGAACACGACGCCTTTCACATCTGTCCCGTTTTGTTCAAAGCGATTACGGGTTAGCTCTATTTCTTTAATATGGTTTTGGCCAAAACGTGTTACTAATAGTGTAGTGCCGGTATGAGCGCTAACTATTGCCGGATCAGTAACCGCTAAAATAGGTGGTGTATCTACAATTATTATATCGTACGCCGCACTTACCTCTTCAACTAGCTTACTAAAGTTACTGTGCATCAGTAACTCCGATGGGTTTGGTGGTATTTGCCCACGGGTAATAACACTCAACCCTTCTACAGTGGTTGGCTTAGTTACTTGCTCAAGGTTTAAACGCCCAGATAGATAATCACTCAAGCCATCATCCCACTTTAAGCCAAACTGGGTTTGTAAGTAGCCTTTACGCATATCGGCATCGATGATCAGTACTTTTTTACCACTCTGTGCCAATACAGCAGCTAAGTTAACTGATACAAATGACTTACCTACACCGGGGCTTGGGCCGGAAATTGCAATTATGTTATTTTTAGCTTCCATCATCGCAAAGTGTAAGCTAGTACGTAGGCTACGCAATGCCTCTATTGATAAATCAGCTGGGTTATCAAGAGCAAGTATCGACTTTGGTTTATTTTTAGCTTTACGAGCTCCAAAACCAGCGAGCTTTTCTTGATAATCTGAGTACGGCACGCTGGCGTATACTGGTAGGCCAATTGCCTCTATTTCATTTGGATCTTCAACCCCTTTATGCATGGCTTTTTGCACTAGCACAATCGCAACAGCTAACATACCACCCAGCATAGTTGCCATAACCACAATCAATGCTTTTTTAGGCTTAACAGGTTTTGAGGTATTCACCTCTGCAAAGTCAATAATACGTACGTTACCCACAGTACCGGCTCGTACTATGTCAAGCTCTTGGGTTTTACTTAGTAGTAATGTATAAATTTGGTTACTTACTTCTACATCGCGTTTTAAGCGCAGTAACTCTTGTTGAGTCTCTGGTAGGTTGCCCACTTCGCCAACCAATTCTTTTTTCTGTTCATTAACCGCGCTAATTTGCTCAATTAAGCCTTGGTACGTTGGGTGATCTTTTTTAAACTTGCGGCTCATTTCAAGGCGTTTTAACTCAAGCTCTTGCAGTTTGGTTTCAAGTTTAACTACTTGCTCTAATACTCCTTGCGTTTCAAGAGTAATATTAATTGACTGGCGCTTAATCTGATAATCGTTAAAACGTTGCTCGGCAAACTCTAACTGCTTTTTAATCTCTGGTAGTTGTACTTCTAAAAACTCAAGGGATTTTTGTGCTTCAGCTGAGTTGCGTTCTACATTGCGGCGTACATAAATAGCCGCTACTTTATCAAGTACTTTTTCAGCATAATGTGGCTTTTCGCTCTGCAGGCTCAAATTAATAATGCCTGAGTCTTTACCCTTTTCGCTAGCACCAATCGCAGCTTGTAAATCTAAAATAGTATTTAAACGGTCTTTACGTATAATGGTAAACTCTGTACCAGTACGAGCATTTAAACTACGTATCGTCAAGTTAAATTTACCGTTAGTTAGCTCTTGGCCGACTTTACCTGTTAATATTTGTTCGCCATCATCATTTAGTAATGCAACTGTATGATTTTCTTGTGCTATAAGTGTATACTCAAGACCAACCGCTGACGTTGGTACATCGAATCTAAATACATCAATACTCTCACCGCCCCATGCGTACGAAGTTGCACCAAAACTCGGCTCAGCTAATTCGCCGTCACTCATTGGGCTAAACTTACGAAACGCACGGCTGCCTATAAATGTGAATAATTTAGGCTCAGCTATTACATCAAGCTTTAATGTGTCAACCGCTTCACCAATGACTGAGCGTGATTTAAGTAGCTCAATTTCTGTAACTGCGGCTGAGGTACTTTCAAACATGCCGGCCATGTCGTCAAAACCAGGCACTGAGCCACCGCTTTCTTCTACTTGGATCATCGCAGTAGCTTGATATATCGGGGTCGAGAATACCGCGTAAACCACACCCACAACCATAAACAAGGTTGTTAAGGCGATTATAAAATATTTACGATCTATCAAAGCACCTAACAGTGCCATTAGGTCTATTTCTTGGCTTGCTTGTGTGTCTGGTCTGTTTTGTTTGTTTGCTGCTAATGCAGTGGGCTGAGCATTCATGTACTAGCCTATCCTTATAAATACTTTTGCCAAGCGCTACAGGCGCTGTCGATTAATGCATAAACGTGTTGAAACGCTTCAAGACTCTGCCGATATGGATCAGGTATTTCTTTATCACCTAGCCATTTACCGAGTAAAAAAGTTTTACCGCGTGCTTCTGGGTAGCGGCTACACAGGTCAGTTAAATGGCGTTGCTCCATCACTAAAATAACGCTATTTTGCGCAACTAGGCTTGATGTTAACTGCCGACCTTGGTGCTCATCCATGTTTATACCATAAGTTGCAGCAACTTGCTTTGCAGTTGCATCAGCTGGTTTACCTTCAAGTGCCGTTAAACCCGCTGAAGATACTTTAATATTTTTACCTTCAAGCTTGCTTTTTAGTACGTATTCAGCGGTTGGGCTACGACATATATTACCAGCGCACACCACTAAGATAGAATCAAACATCGTAATCCTTAGTTTGTTGCTGTTAAGTCATCAATTGAATCAACTGTCGCGATTGACGGTAATAATAAACTTATGACACGGTTCCAGCGAGCAAGCGGTGCCGATGTTACATATACAATATCGTGTGGTTGTAGTTCAAATTGCTCGGCTAATACTAGCGCTGCTACATTTTTTGCATGCAACTGATATACATCGGCAATAACACCATCAGTTTCAAGGTTACGTTTACGCAGTACAAACACGCCGTTAGCGTCAGCGGTATTTTCGTTTAAACCACCTGAATTACTGAGTGCCTCTGCAAGGTTTAAACCATAACGGTTCACATCAACAGAGCCTGCTTTTTTAACATCACCTAATACAAAAACACGCTGTAAGTCATTACGGTTTACATGCACTATATCACCGTGTTGTAGTAAACGATTTTGTGAAATATCACCGTGTGCATAAAAATCATCAAGTTTAATAACTTCAGTTTTGTCGCCGCGGGTAAAGGTAACCGTGCGCCAATCGGCAGCTTCAGTTAAACCACCTGCTTGGTTTAAGGCATCAATCAATGTGAGTGGAATTTCTGTAACAGGTAATATACCTGGTTGCTTTACTTCGCCAGTTACATACGCTTTTTGGCTACGAAAACCAACCACTTTTATATCAACTTGCGGGTCTTCAATCACTCGACTTAAACGCTTCACCAATTCGCTGTGTACTTGCTGTACTGTTTTACCTGCTGCCTGAATATTGGGTGCATAGGCGTAGGTAATGGTACCGTCTGCTTGCACGCGAAAACCATCAAACTCTGCGGTACGTTGTACAGCTGCTGGTATGGTTAATTCTGGGTGATCCCATACACCTATGGTAAGTACGTCACCTACTCCGAGTATGTATTCGTAATCACTAACATTTAAACCATCAAGGCTCGAAGGTGGCTTAGTTTTTTTACGTGATTGGTTTTGCTGATAAATTAAAGATGAGTCAATAATTTGAATATTTACTTTTTCAAGGTCTTGTTCAAGGTTTTTTGTTTGTTCACCCGATTCGATTCCTTCGAAATGGCTACCGGGGATGATTGTACAACCTGTCATTGTTAGCAACGTGAGTGATGCTACAAGTGTTTTACAGCTTAGCGCCATTGTTTATTCCCAAAATAATATTAAATTCTAAAACTTTCAGCTTATTTTTAAATATATTGCTGTTATTTTTTGCTGGCTAATTAAAGCATGGCTACCTTTGCTTCGCAAGGTTGGTTGCACGTTTACTGTGCAAGCAGTTAACTTTTTTGTTAATTTAGTGTTCTAGGTTCTAGGTTCTAGGTTCTAGGTTCTAGGTTCTAGGTTC
>NZ_JACJFL010000057.1:0-23533 GCF_014164575.1 Pseudoalteromonas sp. SG41-1 | reverse complement strand
TGAAGGTCAAAATAGACAGCCCAATCGGGCGACGGCAGCTTTTTATTGACGGAATGGCAAACGACTTGGCTGTATAGAGCCTGCTTTCCTTTAAATAAACAGCGGAATATTACAGTTAACAAAGGCATGAATAAATTGACCTTACGCGGTCAAACGAAAGTGAATGCTTTCACTTCATACTGCGGCAACTGTATTGCTTAGTTCATAATATAGAAAAGCTGCAAAACACGATGCATTAATAAAGGTAAGCTGCTACCTCTCCAAATAAGCCACTTAAACACCTGTCATACCTTCCAAAACGCCCATTAAAGCAACAGTAAATCCTCTTTTTATATTTCACGTAAAATCGAAGTAACCGATTGAATCAAAATAGGAACTCGGCTATGGTTAATACATCAATAAAAATAAATTAAAAACGAGTTATTCTACAGCCTCGTTATATGACTAAATGGAATTTGGTATATGAACTATAAAGCCCGTTTAATTCTTGGTATTGCAGTAGGCCTAAGTATTTATTTTACTTTTCTTGCTAGCCGCCAAATCGATCTTGCAACTGAAGCTGTTAACATACTGTATTCTTGTGAAAACAGTGAAATCCAAAGTTGTATTAGCTTACCCGAATACTCTCGTCTCACGAGTCGTTGGGATGGTAATGTAAAAATATATTTACTACTTAGTTTATTGCTTTCACTGGTATGCGGTTACTTTTCCCATAAATTTAAGAAGCAATAAGTATAGTCATATAACAAACGCCTTAACTCCGACAATGTAAAGTTGTCATGGTTTTGGCAAACAACGCAAAAAGCCATGCCAACACATTGCGTGTTAGGCGGGCGTTAAATGGCAAAAAAAGAATGAGCAAAGTAGTTCTAATATCGCGAGACGGTTATAGAAAAGATCATGATACGCTGCTAGAGTCATTTCTAGATAAAGGGTATGAATTATTCTGTGCCGTTGGTAAAGACTGCGAAATATGGGAAGAGGTTATGGATGAAATTGCAGTTGGTAATGGTGAAAATAGCCGCTTTATCACAACTACTAGTCATCCTGGTGAATCTGAAAAAGAGGTAATAGAGTTTGCTAAAAACTTTAGTACTAAAAAACAAGCAGAGGTCGAAGTTGTCCGCATTTAACAAGGCCAACCACAATCGCCCATGCAAAAAGCGCATGGGCTGGACCTCGCTGACGCTCGGCCTGTGTTGGCAACGTTATGTGAATCTCACGGTAAGGAGTACCAATGAACAA
This sequence comes from Pseudoalteromonas sp. SG41-1, assembly GCF_014164575.1. NCBI lineage: Bacteria > Pseudomonadati > Pseudomonadota > Gammaproteobacteria > Alteromonadales > Pseudoalteromonadaceae > Pseudoalteromonas > Pseudoalteromonas sp. SG41-1. The sequence continues at coordinate 22,288 of NZ_JACJFL010000057.1, read as the reverse complement.
ATATATTTCAATTCTAGCTATTTCAATCTCTCTAATTTCAACCATTGCTTTTGCGAGTGATGATAAATTTGATTATGAGAATTTTGTTAAGCAATACCATCAAGCAATGACTAATACACAACAACCAGGAGCATCTAAAGAAGACTTAGAGATTTACTTGTCATTCTTAACTGATGATGTTGGTAATCAACATTTTCCTAACGCGCCAGATGACTCAAGAGAGCCTGATGGTAAAAAATTAATGCGTGAAGGTATGTCTCGATATCTAGGCGTTCATACCGATTATAAAGCAAAAATTCTTGAGTATATTGTTGGTTATAATTCCATAGCACTTAAACATACTTTCTCCGCTACAGGCTTACGTTCAGACGGCTCAGAGTTTAGCTATAGCAAAGTGGTACTAGATGTTCTTGAGTTAGAAAATGGTAAAGTATCAGTAATTCGCAGGTACGGTAAATAATTCACATAACAAGGCGCTTAAACGGAAAAATTACAGTTGACTCGCGCTTCGCGCAGTTTAGCCTAACTGTATTTTTCCGCCTAGCTTGGCGTTATATGCCTAGATGACTATGGATGATAATGAAAAGTTAGAAGAATTGACCACCTTTATTCATGATCTTTTCCTGAATACGGAATACGTTAATTGGCGTAAAAATATTATGAATTACTCTGCTAATAATTGGCATTCGTTAATCGTTAAACTTGATGAATTGGATTTACCTTTAGCACGAATTAGATCATTTGGTGAACCTACTTTTTCCAAGTTAGTATTTAGTTATACTAAGGCTCCTGACTACAATGAATCTAACATGTTAATGGTTCAATTTACTGTGTCAGGTAGTATGTGGCATAGTTTGGTTTGGCATTGTCCAGAGCTGAGTTAATCGGCATATAACAAGCCAAGTCAGCGGGAATTTTACTCGCTGAAAAACACTCATAAAATCCCCTGCTTGGGGCGTTAGTGGCTTAGGATAGATATGAACCAGGCAATACATTTCAAGACGTCAATGTTTGATGTTTCTAAGGAAAGAGAGAATCCTATCAATCCAATATATGGCCTATCGTTATTGAAATGGTTGCGAGAAGAACTTAAAGGAAATCTTGAGATTACCGAGCCAGATGCAGAAGATTGGGGTTGGTATTGCGAACTATCGTATGACGGTAATAACTACCTAATTGGTTCATGCGCCTATTTTGAAGAAGGTGATGATCCGAATCAGGAGCTGGAGTGGGTATTTCAAGTTGATAAACACCGAAGTTTCAAAGAAAAGCTATTTGGCAAAAACAAAATGAGTGCATCTGATGGCTGCTTTTTGTTCTTCAAAGAGCTGTTTGAGAAAAATCCCAGTTTTAAAGAGGTTCAAGTTGCGTAAGCCACTAACAAGGCCAATCAGCATCGCCCCTTCGTGGCTGGACCTCGCTACGCTCGGCCGCTGTTGGCGGCGTTAGTTGCCTAGGAAAATTTTGAGATTATTTCTACTTTTATTGATTCCATTTGTTTCGGTAGCGTCACAAGAAACAGAAGCTCCTGAAACAGTTTGGGTTGAATCACCTAAGCATTTTAACTGTGCTCCTAGTGAAATTACTCTCAAAGGTAGTATTTCCATTTCTCTTGGCGAAAACTCATTTGAAGAGTTAGCTATATTTCGAGAATCAGATAGCACATGGTTATTTTTGGTTGTCGGTAGTGCCCCGAATGAAATGAATAGTTTAATGTCACCTTCTGAACTTAAATCAACAAACGTAGTAAGACTAAACCCCGAAACCACAGGTTTTCGCTGGGAGGCCAATGGGTACAATGAAAAAATATTTACTGCTCCTGGCAAATACACTGTATACAACAGTGATATTTTAGAGAGTGACGTTGGCGGTTATAAATGCGGCATTGTAGTAATCGGCAACTAACAAGTTAATAATGTCGTTCGTAAACTCACTGGGACAAATACTCGCTGGCCTTCGGCCAAAGCGCTCGCATTCGCCCCATATTCAAAGCGTTAGTTGCCCTAGGCGTAGGCATCGAGTTTTGATGGAAAATATCTACCATTAGTGCCACTCAATTGCATCAAGCCTAACCATCCAATTGCATTTTGGTTTGCCACTTTTAAATGTAAGTGTTGGCAAGAGAAAATCTGATATTTATTAATTTTAAGGCACTGTAAGGCTAAAGCTGCCGTAATCAAAATTTCGAAATATGTCTTCAGTGCCAATAACAATAATTGTGATCATCCGATTTTGCTCATTTCATCACTTTGTTGACTTTTTCAACAAAAAAAGCCAACCTACGAAGAAGTGCGTAGATAATTGGACTGATTGCTGTAAAGGGAAGTGTTGAAACTATTCAGCTATTAGAATAGTTAATAATAAAAAAAGGGGAAATTAATGTATAAAAGTATTCAAGCAATCGCTGGGGTTCTTTTGTTATTTTCATTTGCCGTTATGGGAAGCGAAACACAATTAACACTACTGGAAAAGGAAATTGATAGAATTGCAGGAGAGTCTATACCTGTTAATGGACCGGGATGCTCTGTAGGTGTTATTAAGAATCAGCAATTTTTATTCAAGAAAAGCTATGGTTTGGCAAACATCGAACATCAGGTTCCACTCAGTTCAATATCAGTATTTCGTATGGCTTCTGTATCCAAACAATTCACCGGACTTGCGGTATTGTTGTTAGCAGAAAAAGGGGAAATTAACCTTGATGATGATATACGGAAATATCTTACTGATTTGAAAGACTACGGTGTAAAAGTAACTATCAACTCAATGTTAGGTCACGTTTCAGGAATGGCAGATTACGATACACTTCAATCGCTCTTACCCAAACCACTACTGTCGACCGCAGGTGGTCCGTTCAGACTTGGTGATGAGGACTACCTGACCAAAGAAGAATACTACGATGTCATAAAATCGCTTCCTTTAGAGCATCAGCCTGATACGCAACAGGCTTATAGTAACTTCGCTTATTTTTTATTGTCGGAGTTAGTCGCTAAAGTCAGCGGCATGTCCATGCGGGAGTACACTACAAAATATATATTTGAACCGCTTGGTATGCACGACACTTTTTTCGCTGATGATATGCGAGAGATAGTACCTAACCGTGCCGAAGGGTACAGAACATTCAAAGATATTGGATTAAAACGTTATGAAACAAATATTTTTGTTGTGGGTGACGGTGGTCTTTACACGACACTCGAAGATATGTTGATTTGGGATAATCACTTTTATACCCCGAAATTAGGTGATGCTCCTAACAAATTGATGGCTCAATTTAATACGCCAAATAGTCAACACTCATTCGAAAACAACGGAATAACTTTTTATGCTAATGGGCAATATATAGAGCCGAATTATACGCTGCACAATGGCGGATGGATGGGTACAAGCACTAGTTATATCCGTAGACCCAAGGAGCAAGTAGCCTTTGTTGGTATGTGTAATAGCTCTTCACTCGATGCAAATGTTTTTACTTACGAAATACCGAAAATCCTAACTAAACTTAAAATATGGGATGTGACTGACCCTGCAATTTTTTAGTCTGATTTTAGTTTTTAAAAAATAAAGGTTCATAGTACCGGGCAACTAACACATATGAGCCTTAACTCTGTCAATAGGCACTAGTATTTTCTTTGACCGTTTTTATACAGTGACGGTCAATTCTAATTCAATAAACAAATTCGTTTACTTCGTCTGTTGATGGGGCAGTTAAGCAAGTAGCTTACGGCAAACACATATAGGCGCGTTACGCAGTAATCGATTATTGCGAGCTCATCGCAGCCAGGTTTTTCCCATATCCTTTTGGGGTCGCTGGGGCACTACGACTAAATGGATTTAGAAGGTAGAGCGAAGCAGGATGCCAGAGCCGAGACATTCATCGGTTAACCTCATCATGGCACTATTCAAGGCGCTGGTTTCATTATTGGTAAAAGCATGAGCAGTTGACCTTGCGCGGACAAACGAAAGTAAATGCACAATTATCCTGACACAGGGGGAGCACCACAGCATCTAACATGCACTTTTTATTAGTAGGAAGTGCAATGGGCGGTTCATCTCCCATACAAAATGTGTTTATTGTTTTCAAAAAATAATTATGGTGGGTGTCAATGTATTTCAATGTTGGCCAAAACTAGTCGATCGTTACATGGTTAGTGCCTTACTGATATGGGCCGCAAATCAGCAAAGCAAAATTTTTCATGGCATTACAATATAGGAATTAAACCTCAGAGGCTCTAGTTGCAAACCTCTGAGGTAGTTTATTAAGGGTTTACTGCCTCAGAGAAGCGTGACATTTCACTTACGTTGAGTGTACCTTGTTTACTATAGATGCCTACTTGGCGTTTATCTAAGTCATAAAGCCTAAAGGTTAGTGCTCTAAAATCATTGATATATGCGGTACCAAAGCCACTTTCTGGTTGTAAAAGAAGATCCACGGTTACCCCTTGTTGTAAATTGATAGGAACAGTAACTTGTGAGTCGATTCGACTTTCTGAAGTAGGTGCAGATTGCTCACCCAGTACCGCAGGTAATGCTGCTGCCCTGAATTCATCAGCTAGAAGGTAAGCTAAGCTGTTGTCTGAGCCATCGTCATTATGAAGATCAATAAACTGTATAAAGGCTGTTTTCCCTATGAATTCTTCAACATCCCAGGTTGCCCATTGCATTGTTAGTTTATTATTCTCATCGGGTTGTGTATTTTTACCAGATTGGCTACGTACAACTTTACCGTCCACTATAAGCACAACTGCAGTTGCTTTAGGGTGGTCAAACTGATTTGAACCCCCACCTATCTTGAAATTAATATATTGCTGTGAGATTACAAATGACGGGCTATCCATTTTTCCTGTTGCTGAGTAACCTATCCACCCTAATGCAGTTCCATCTTCATCATAGCCATCTGCAAAGCTGGAAAAAACTCGTTCGCCAACGTTGTTGTTTACATCGGCCCCCCACCAACCTCCATCTAGTTTAGAGAAGTCTCCAGTTAGATTATTAAAACCGTGGGCTTGGAGGGTGTTATAACCGCCGCAGCAAAATTCAAAACCAGCTATATACTGAGTCAGGTCTTCCTCTCGATTGAATAGAGGTTTGCCTTCTAGTTCAGGTGTGAGGGTGATGTTAGAGTTTGATTGAGTAAGTGAATCGCCGAAGTAAAAAGTAGCTGTTTCTGTGGCTGTGTTTATTTCTATACTAGCCGTTTGCGTAGTCTCTTCATAAGCGGGAAATATCAGACCAAATCGGTTGTCGGTATCTTCACTCGAAATACTAAAGTGAAGACGGTTGATTTTATTGTTACTACCTAGTAATACTTGATCACCTGGTGAGACTAATAGTGAATTATCATTATTGGTTTGTGCTGATTGGGTTTGTGCATTTTCATCTATTGGTGTTGCTAATGCGCTTAAGTATTGCTCGGGAATTGATACCGCTAGTTCTCCCGATTCTGTCATTGATACTTGATGAATTGCTAAGTCACCACCAAAATCAGCACTGCCTATATTTGAGCGGGTATTTTTATGGGCGACCCAACCAAACATCAGGGTTTGAGTAGGGGAGCTTGCAGTTCTTCCTGCGTAGTAAAATTCTCCATCTAGTGAAGGGTATCGACCAGGTACCCATGTGTCTTCATTCTTTACTAAATATTTTACATCGCGCTCATTATTATTTTGATCAGAGTAAATTATTGCTTGTCCGTTATTGAAGCTCACCCAATCAGGAACCTCAAAGTTAAGTGGTTTGTTTGCAGTATAAATCGGCTCTTGCGCTTCCCAAGTTTTGAGATCGCTCGAAGTATAAAGAGCAATAGCTGCATCTGCGTTATATCGACTAGTTAATAACATCCAATAGTTGTTGCTTTGTTCGTTATAAAAAACGTCAGGATCACGAAAGTCAAAGTCGCTATATGATCCTGTACCACTGAATGTGCTATTAACTTGTTTTTCCCATTTAGTCAGCGTGTTATCTGTTGCTTTTGCATGCATAACAGCTTCGACAGGAGAAAAATCGAGATTGTGTCCTGAGTAAAATAAATGAGCTACATTGTCTTTATCTTTAATAACACTACCAGATCCGGTCCATTGGTCTTGTGTTTGTGCATCTCCCGTCGCTTCTAGAACACGTTGTGGGAATGTACCATTAATTAGATCTGTGGTTCGGGTTAGATACCAATCATGAAATGCGGTATCAATTAAATAATAAATATAAAACTCACCGTTTAAAAATACAGGGTTAGGGTCAGCCATCGTTAATGGTAAAGGTATCGTGTGTTGATCCAGTTGGGTGACAATACTTTCACTCGACGGGTCAACGGCTGCATACTCTGATAATTTAAATTCATCAGCCATAATAAATGCAAGTGCAGTTTCGTCTGCAGTGTCATCCTGATCAATGATTTCAATAACAGCTGTTTCACCGATTAAGCTATTAACATCCCAAGTAAACCAATCGAGCTTATCTGATTGCCCGTTACCTGTGGCATGCCTGACAATTTTGCCATTTATTCGCAGGACAATTGCTGTCGCTTTTTCAGTATCAAATGGGTTTGTACCACCACCAATTAGAAAGTTTACATAGTCATGTGTAATCGTGAATGGGGGCGAAGAAAGTGTGCCGGTAGCTTCGTTACCAATCCAGCCTAATTGGCTCCCATCTGCTAAAAAACCATCGGCGCGGCTAGAAAAAACTCTCTCACCAACATGGTTTGTGATGTCTGCAGCCCACCAACCACCGTCTAATTTGGCCATATCGCCAGTTGCTCTAAAGTCATGGTTTGCGTAGGTATTAAATTTACCGCAACAAAATTCAAAACCCGCAATATTTTGCTCAGCATTTGATACACGAGTGAATGCGGATTGGCCAGTACTAGCAGGTGCGGTGGTTTTTTTTATTTTCTTTATCAACTTACTATTTTGACTAGGAACTTTGGCTGCACTGTCGGCTTGGCGAATTTCGTCGACTAATAAATATGGTAAGTCAGTATCTGAATTATCATCAGCATGATGGTCAATAAATTTAATTTGCCCTTCTTGAGAGCTAAACTCGCTGACATCCCATGTTTGCCAGTCAACTTGCATTGCAGTATTGCTTCCACTTGCTTGACGAACTATCTTATTATCAACAACAAGTGCAATTGCGGTTGTATTTGCGTCTGTTATGCCATTATTGCCACCACCAATTAAAAAATTGATATAGTTTGATTGTATTGTAAATTTAGGACTTATCATCGAACCTGTAGCGGAAAAGCCTAGTTGCCCAAGTGCTTCACCTTCTAAATCAAAGCCATCCGCAAAGCTCGAAAATACGCGCTCACCTAAATGACCTGAAATATCTGCAGCCCAAAAACCACCATCAAATTTAGAAAAATCACCTGTTAATTTATCAAACCCATGAGCTTGAAAGGTGTTATTACCACCACAACAAAACTCAAAGCCAGATAGTACTTGCTCTGTATTTTCAGGGTTGTAAAATAATGGTTGACCTTCGCTTTCAGGGTTGGAAGTTATTGGAATGTCATCTGTATTTGGTTCATCATCACTGTCGCTTTCATCTTTATTAATAACGTCAGCAGCGGTTTGTCCTTCTTCTAGAATGATCAGTTTGTAATCATCTTCTTGTTGGTTTTTGTGATCACCAGAGCAGGCTGTCGTTAAAGATATAAGTAACGCGAGCCCCGTTTTTTTCCAGCAAAGTGCTATGTCTTGCTTTGTTTTCATGCTTATTCCTCCACAACTATTATTGTTGTGTTTGTGTGTGTGTTTAAGTTATTGAATATATTGGTTAAAAACTTTATTTCCTTAACTTTTCTTATTGTTACAGAGTAATACTTTTAAAATAAACAACGTTGTCTTTTTTTAAGGTAGATGTTATCTTTATTTTTTGCAACATGTATTTTACACAATGGCTGTAATTGTGTATTTAAATACAACTTTTACTATTCGTGGCCATTTCTCCCTGATTTATCTAGAGGATATTGTTACGAATTTATAGTGTGAAAATTTATTTGGAAATGGTCTAAATAATAAAGGGAGCAACTCGGTGAGTATTGTAATAAGCAGCAAAAAGGCTGAAGAAATTAATTTAACATGTTTTGGAGAGGTACTGTGGGATTGCTTTGAGTCCGGTATGCGTTTAGGTGGTGCTCCTTTAAACATGTGCTTTCGTTTTAATTCACTAGGCCTAAAGGCACATATGATAAGTGCTGTTGGTAATGACAAATTAGGTGAAGCACTACTATCTGAGATTGAGCAAAAAGGGCTCTCTAAAGAGTTTATTTATGTTCATGAGTCTAAGCCAACGAGTGTGGTTGAAGTGAAGCTTGATCAGAGCGGATCGGCCAATTATCAGATTGTGCTTGATACTGCATGGGACAATATAAGTTTATCGCAACGAGTTATAGATAAGGTGCAAAGTGCAGATGTGTTTGTATTTGGTAGTTTAATTGCTCGAACAGAAAGCTCTATGAGTTCATTAGATCAACTTTTAGATTTGGCAAAATTTAAAGTGTTTGATGTAAATTTACGTGCACCTCACTATCAGTTAGAAAGCTTAATTAAGTTGATGAATAAAGCTGACTTTATCAAGCTCAATGATGAAGAGCTATATGAAATAGCAAAAGGAATGGGGTGTAAATACCATTCATTAGAGCAAAACTTAGCATTTATAGCAAAGCAAACCAACACAGAGTTTTTGTGCGTGACGAAAGGAAACCATGGTGCTTTATTATCGATTAAAGGTAAAAACTACTATAACTCAGGCTACCTGATCGATGTTGTGGATACTGTTGGTGCAGGGGATTCGTTTTTGGGGGCTTTAATTTATCAACTGTGCATTCAAAACGATCCGCAGCAGGCAATTGATTTTGCTTGTGCTGCCGGAGCTATGGTTGCTCAGCAGCCAGGGGCAACACCAGATATAACGTATCAGCAAATCCTAGAATTTATTGAACCATGTTAGCGTATAGTGTTGTATTTCAAGTTATACATATTTTTAACAAAATATTTTGTTATTTATATTGAATAGATGTTTTTTTAATGTTAAAAAGACAACGTTGTTTATTTTTATTGGGCCTGCCAAGCTAAACAACAAAATGTAAAAAGATATTTTTTTTGCACTAAAAAGACAACGTTGTTAATTTGACTGATGAAATCAACATTAAAAAATAAAATTAAAATGAGGACACACACAATGCTCAGATTTAGGAAAAACCAGCTTGCTGCGAGTGTTAGTACATTATTGTTAGGCTGTTGGCTGCCATCCAACAGCTTCGCTGCTGAACAACTGCAAGAAGAAGAGTCGGCCAAGATTGGTATTGAAGTTATTGAAGTTTCATATGGTTATGGAAGTGTTAAAAAACAAGATTTAACAGGCGCAGTGAGTACGGTTGATCTTGAAGATTTAGTAGACCAGCCTTCAGGCAATATAATGCAAAACTTGCAAGGGAGGGTGCCAGGTCTACAAATTACAACGAATGGTTCACCTGACTCTACTGCGACGGTACGAATACGTGGTCAAGGCTTAGGGCCACTTGGAAATAACGATCCATTATATGTTATTGATGGCGTACCAACTAAATCTGGAATGCATGAACTTAATAGCCATGATATTGCTGATATACAGGTGCTAAGAGATGCAGCAGCTGCAAGTATTTTTGGTGCTCGCTCTGGTAATGGAGTCATAATTATCACAACCAAAAAAGGGAATGAAGGGCTGGATTTCAATTTTTCAGTTAATCAATCTCAAGATGCCTATAGCTATGACCTAAATCCGCTAAATACCAAACAACGTGGGCAGGTTGTATGGCAGGCTGCTGTTAACGATGGTTCAGATCCAAATGCAGCGAGCCCATTATATAGCTATGATTGGAATGGTGACTACAATAACCCACAGCTAAACTCAGTAATATTGCCCACGTATACCGATCCTCAACAAGTTCAGCGTCCTGCTGACACTAACTGGTTTGATGAGGTCACTCGTTCAGCTAAGGTCACTGATCTTAACTTTTCAGTTTCAGGTGGTTCTGAGAACGCCTCTATTTATAGTTCATTAGGTTACTTTAATTCAGAAGGTGTTGTTGATGGTTCTGAATTTGAACGCATTAGTTTTAGGGTCAATTCTGATTACCAACTAACAGATAAATTAAAAATAGGTGAAAATTTCACTGTAACCAATCAAGAGTCAAACCTAATCAATGCTAGAGCTGGTGAAATATTGGGTTTGGCTATAGAGCAACAATCTATCGTTCCTGTGTACAACGAGGTAGGTGGCTGGGGAGGACCGGTTCCTGGCGTAACTGACCGAGATAACCCTGTCAGAATTATCGAAATGAACCGTGATAATGTTAGTAGGTTCAATAAATTAATGGGAAATATTTTTGTTGAATATGAAGCAATAGAGGACTTAACGTTAAAAAGCTCTATCGGTTTAGACTACGGGCAATATTACTTCAGAAACTATACCCGTGCTTTTCAAGCAGGCTCACTAAATTATGGTGATCAGCTGTCAGTGACAGAAAATTGGAATAGTAGTTTTAGCTGGACTAATACCGCCGAATATAAGCTTGATTTAAACGAAAATCATTTTACGTTTTTGATCGGTACAGAACAAATAGATTATGAGTATGAAGGGTCTGTTGGTTTTGGTTCAGGTTTTGCGTCTGATGATCGTGATTACGCACATTTATCACAAGCAACAGGTGATGTTCGTGTAGAAGGGGATGGTGATAAATGGTCTCTTAATTCTTATTTTGCGCGTATGGACTATAACTTTGATGACCGCTATTTAGCAGGCTTAACAATACGTCGTGATGGCTCATCTCGTTTTGGTAGTAATAATAGTTATGGAAATTTCCCAGCTATCTCTGCAGGTTGGGTGATCAGCAATGAATCATTCTATGATATTGAATTTTTATCTACCTTAAAGCTTCGTGCTAGTTGGGGCAAAACGGGTAATCAAGAGATACCTACCGATGCAACATACACAACGTATTTAAGTCGTTATGCAACACAGTCATTATTCACTGATCGGCAAGATGAAGGGACCGCTTATGATATAGGCGGTGCTAATGGCGGCACGCTTCCATCTGGGTTTGTAAAAGCACAGACAGGGAATGATGACCTAAAGTGGGAAACATCAACGCAAACAAACATTGGTCTTGATTTTGGTATGCGTTACGAAACCATATACGGCAGTATCGATTGGTTTGAAAAAACCACAGAAGATATTTTAACGTTAACCAATCCGCTTGCAACATTGGGCGAAGGTGCTCAGCAATGGGTTAATGGTGGCACAATTGAAAACTCTGGTTTTGAGTTTCTTATTGGCTACGCCGACTATCTTACTTTTGATAGCTTAGATGGTGATATCGATGTCGATATTAGCTTTAACATTTCTTCGGCTAAAAATAAGGTTGTTTCGTTACCTGGAGACGTTGTGAATTCATTTGGTGGCAATGGTGTTGATAAAACGATTGTTGGTCATTCTATTAACTCTGTTTATGGTTATGTCGCTGATGGGTTATTCCAAAATCAAGATGAAATAGATGCTCACGCAGCGCAATCTGGGGCCGGTTTAGGTCGAGTTCGCTGGAAAGATTTAGACGGTAATGGCGTGATTGATGAAAACGATCAAAGCTTTTTCACCGATACTGATCCTGACTTTATGTATGGATTGAACATGAATTTCAAATACAAAAATTGGGATTTCAATATGTTCTGGCAAGGTGTTCAGGGAGGTGAGATACGTAATAGCTGGCGTGGGTTTACTGACTTTACATCATTAAATATAGGTTCTAACTACGGTGATCGCGTTCTTGATGCATGGTCAGTTAATAATACTGACAGTAATGTACCGGCATTAACTTTAATCGATAACAATGGTGAAGGCCGTCAATCAAGTTTGTTTTGGGAAGATGGTAGCTACCTCAAGCTTCGCAACTTATCTATCGGTTATACACCTGATGAACAGTGGTTAAATCAATACGGTATTAGTTCTGCACGAATTTATTTGCAGGGCAGTAACTTATTGACCATTACGCCATCGGGGACGCTAAGCCAAGATCCAGAAACTCCAAACGGCAACTTCCCAATTCCAAAACGTATCACGTTAGGCGTGAACCTTTCTTTTTGATTTATTAAAACGACAACGATACGAGCACATATTATGAATAAAATTAAAACACTATTTACAGCAGCTACACTCGCGCTTTCTTTAGCATCGTGTGGTGGTTCTGATCTTGATGTTGCACCTTCTGGGGTATTAACCGAAGAGCAAGTTTCTAACAGTGAAAATATAGATGCTTTGGTCATTGCTGCCTACTCATATCTAGGCAATGATCATTATACTGCCCCTAACTTTTTATGGCCGACAGGAAACTTACGTGCCGGAGACGCTCACAAAGGCGGTAATGGACCTGGTGATATCTTTGCTTATCATGCTTTGTCTCTATATCAACCAATAGTGCCTGATATGGAGTCTTTCCCGCCAGATTTGATTGATTTGAACAATAAGAAATGGGTACGTAATTACACCGGTATTTCAAGAGCAAACTCAGCATTAGCGGTAATCGCAAATGCGCCAGATGCTATTGAAAACAGTGCTGCAAAACAATCCGAACTGCGGTTCATTCGCAGTATTTTCTACTTTGATTTAAAAATACATCATAAGCATATCCCGTGGATTGATGAAACAATGACTCAAGATCAAATTCTTAGCGCTACTAATCGTGAGCTGAGCGATCAGGAGCTATGGGATAAAATTGCCGCAGATTTTGAGTTTGCTGCAAACAATTTACCACAAACCCAAGAAGATGTAGGGCGCGCTTCAGCGTTATCAGCTAAGGCATATCTAGCTAAAACATTGCTCTACCAAGCGTATGAGCAGAATGAGCTACATGAAGTTATCAATATTAATAAAGATAAACTTGTAAAAGTAGTGGCTCTAGTTGATGAAATTGAAGAGGCCGGCGTCTATGGCTTATTTGATGATTACGCGAATAACTTCTTGTTTGAAAGTGAGAATGGTAAAGAGTCAGTTTTTGCTATTCAGCGCTCTCTAAATGACGGCTCTCCAGATGGACGTGGTAGCTGGCCTAGTGCATTAAATGCGCCAATGGCTGGTGGTTTTGGCTGTTGTGGTTTTCATGTACCAACAGAAAATTTTGTTAATGCGTTTAAAACAGACCAACAAGGCTTGCCGTTATTTGGCTCTTTTAACGACTTTAATTATGACATGACGACTGACTCAGTTGACCCTCGCCTAGATCACACTGTGGCAATGGAAGGTAAACCATTTAAGTATGACGAAAATTTGATCCATGGCGGTGATAGCTGGGCACGTGCCCCTGGTATATATGGCAACTTTACGGCAATGAAAGATCTTGAACACCCTGACTGTAGTTGTCGTGGTGAGAATGGCCCTTTTCCTATCTTTTCATTAAATACCCCACTCATTCGTTACGCTGAAGTATTGCTTTGGAAAGCAGAAGCATTAATTGAGTTAGACAGATATGACGAAGCATTGCCAATCATTAACCGTATTCGTGAACGCGCTAAACAAAGCACCGATAAATTGCATAACGCGAGTATTTATAACATTGGCTTATATACAAGTTTTGGTTCTAAAGAACAAGCAAGAGCAGCACTGCGCTTTGAGCGACGTTTAGAGTTAGGGCTTGAAGGACATCGCTTTTTTGACTTAGTGCGTTGGGGAATAGCAAAAGAAACTATTGATAGTTACTTGGCAATTGAAGCTGTACGTAAACCTTATTTAGTCGATGCTATTTTCACTAAAGGTAAGCATGAGTATTTACCTATTCCAAACCAGCAAATTATTTTAAGTGGTGGGTCGTACACACAAAACCCAGGTTATTAATAGTGGTGGGTTTCGGCCCACCTTTTAAGCTTTAAGTTTTAAGAGTGATTATGAAAAAAATTATTTACTGGTCAGTCACTGTTGCAGTTGCTGGTTTTTTATTCGGCTTTGATACTGCTGTTATATCCGGTGCGGATAAACCTATTCAAGCATTATGGAATACGAGCTCGTTATTTCATGGCTTATTTATTATGTCTTCAGCTTTATGGGGAACACTACTTGGTGCCTTAACTGGTAATTACCCATGCGATAAGTGGGGTAGAAAACCCACATTGATTTTAGTCGGTGTGTTATTTTTAGTTTCGGCGCTTGGCTCCGCCATGGCGCCTGACGCATATAGCTTCGCCTTACTACGGTTTATTGGTGGCGTGGGAGTGGGTATTTCTTCAATTGTTGTACCTGCTTATATCTCTGAGATTGCACCTGCTAAGTACCGTGGGCGTTTGGTCGCGCTTTATCAGTTTCAAATTGTATTTGGTATTTTAGTTGCGTTTGTTTCTAATTTTTTAATTGCAGGAACATCAGCAATTGACTGGCGTTTAATGTTAGGCGTGGAGGCAATACCGGCCTTAGCTTATTTATTAATGATCATTAAGGCACCTGAAAGCCCACGTTGGTTAGTGCAAAAGAAAAACGAAAAAGCTAAAGCGCGTTCAATCTTAGTGACTTTAGGTGAACAAAACCCAGACCAAGTATTAAATGACATTGAACGCGACAAGTTACAAAACAGTCAATCAAAGCTATTTGGTGGTAGTTACAATAAGGCGGCTTTATTTGCATTTTTATTTGCCGCATTTAATCAATTATCTGGCATCAACTTTATTATTTATTATGCACCGCGCGTATTTGAACTTGCAGGATTGGATGTAAATCAATCATTGCTTTCAGGCGCTGGAATTGGCGTGGTTAACTTATGTTTTACCATGCTGGGTTTATCGTTGATTGATAAATTTGGCCGACGTTCGCTGATGTATATCGGCTCAATTGGCTACGTTATTTCCCTCTCTGTTGTGGCGTGGGCATTTAGTACTGACTCTGGAGGCTTAACGGTTGTAGCGTTTGTATTTGTGTTTATTGCCGCTCATGCCATTGGCCAAGGTACCGTTATTTGGGTCTTCATTGCAGAAATATTCCCGAACAAAGTACGTTCAAAAGGGCAGTCTTTAGGCTCCGGTACGCATTGGTTTTTTGCCGCAGCAATCACTTTACTTATGCCATTTTTCTTAGAACGTTTTAGTGCCACTGAAGTATTCACTTTCTTTACTTTAATGATGTTAGGGCAATTGATTTTTGTTGCGTGGTTTATGCCAGAAACAAAAGGACGTTCTTTAGAAGCAATTTCATTAGATACCAATAATAAGCATGGAGCATTAGATGCGAACCGTTAATTTAGTTTTAATTTCATCATTTTTGGCAGCATGTAGCATGACAAACCCAACTGAACAAACAGCCCTTAAGGGGGCAGATAAACCGAGCAAAGAGGCGTTTAGACCTGCTTTTCATTTTACTCCTGAAAAGCATTGGATGAACGATCCTAATGGTATGGTTTACTACCAAGGCGAATATCATCTGTTTTACCAGCATAATCCTGACTCATCGGTATGGGGGCCAATGCATTGGGGACATGCAATTAGTAAAGATATGGTTAATTGGCAGCATCAAGAAATTAAGTTGTTTCCTGATGAGCACGGTACTATCTTCTCTGGCAGTGCGGTGGTTGATTGGCAAAATAGCAGCGGCTTTGGCAGTAAAGAAAACCCACCATTAGTGGCTATATTTACCTATCACGATGATAAAAAGGCGGCACAAGGGGCGATTGATTTTCAAACGCAAGGTATAGCATATAGCACCGATAAAGGCCGTACATGGATAAAATACGCTAATAATCCGGTATTAAAAAACCCTGGGATCCGCGATTTCCGTGATCCTAAAGTAAGTTGGCATGAAGATACTCAGCAATGGGTCATGGTATTAGCGCAAGATGATCATATCGGCTTTTACAGCTCAAAAGATTTAAAAACATGGCAATTTGAAAGTAACTTTGGCGCTGATTGGGGAAGTCACGCAGGTGTATGGGAGTGTCCAGATCTTATTCGCGTGCGTATTGAAGGCACCGATGAATATAAATATGTTTTATTAGTGAGTATCAACCCTGGCGCGCCAAATGGCGGCTCTGGTACACAATATTTTGTTGGCGATTTCGACGGTGAAAAATTTGTGTTGGATAGCGATTATCAAAAAATGCTTACAACAACACCTGCCGTTTTCCCTCAAGGGCTTGATTTTTCTAACTTCAAAAATGGCTTAAAAAATTGGCAAGTATCGGGTGAAGCATTTCATATAGTAAATGATCAACCAGCAAATACCATTGCCAGTTCTTTTAAAGGCTCGGATGAGGCAATTGGTACCTTAACCTCAAAATCATTTGCGATTGATCATGATTTCATTAACTTTAAAATTGCAGGCGGAAAGCATCATAACAGTACCGCAATACAGTTGTTAGTTAATGGTGAAATAGTTAAAACCGCAAGCGGAAACAATACAGGTACAATGACCGAGCGTTCTTGGAACGTGAGTCAATTAAAAGGCCAGCAAGCTTATATTAAAGTGGTAGACAATGAACGAGGTGATTGGGGGCATATAAAAATTGCTGATATCGTATTTTCTGATAAAGCAGCAAAAGAAAAGTATGAACCGTCAATATGGCTAGACTACGGAACAGATAATTATGCTGGCGTGACTTTTTCTGATGCTCAAGACGGTAGACACTTATTTATGGGATGGATGAGTAACTGGCAATACGCAAACCAAGTACCGACTGAGGTATGGCGCAGTGCAATGACGATTCCCAGAGAATTAAAGTTATTACAAACGCCAGCAGGAGTGCGTTTGGCATCTCAACCTATCAAAGAACTCGATAGTTTACTGAGTAACACACAGCAAAAGGCAACCCTAACTCGCACAAATAGCTACCAGTTAGATGAGCTTTTTACTGTCGAACCTGGGCAATTTAAGGTGAGCTTTAGTTTATCAAACGCTGAGCAAGTTACTGATATTGTGCTTAGCTCTGCAACGGGTGAATACACTAAGCTTCAGCTAAACCCAGCTCAAGGACAACTAATACTTGACCGTAGACAATCGGGTTTAAAAGACTTTGAAGATGGGTTTGCTTCTTTACAAACAGCGCCATTACAAAAAGGCCTTGAGTATTACGATGTTGAGATATGGGTAGATAAAGCGTCGGTAGAAGTGTTTGTAAATAAAGGGGTTAGCTCTATGACGTCGATTGTTTTTCCAACCTCTCCTTACAATAAAATACAAGTGAGTGCTGAGCAGCCTTTGTCGCTTAGTGACGTTAAGTTAAATAATATAGCAATAGAAAAATAACTTCCAAAATGACTCTATATTATTATAGAGTCATTAATCATTCTCTAAGGCTATGCGATATATGAGTAGCAATTATCGACTATTAAGTGTCATTTTGTTTGTTTATTTTATGGCATGGTCTTTTTCATTTTCATTATTTCCTATTTGGCTTAGTCAAGAAGTCGGCCTCAATAGTGCTAAAGTCGGGATTATCTTTAGCATTAATTCCATCATGGCTTTACTCGTGATGCCTTGTTACGGCATTTTGCAAGATAAACTCGGTTTACAAAAAACACTGCTTTACTTCATTGCATTTTTCATCATGTTGATTGGCCCGTTTGTAAGTTTTGTATACGCGCCACTACTACAAACGCAGTTTTATCTGGCTGCTATTTTAGGCGGTGCCGTTTTTTCATGTGCATTTTTAGCTGGAGTAGGGACGCTTGAAAGTTATATTGATAAACAAAGTCGCTCGACCAACTTTGAATTTGGTAAAGCTCGAATGTGGGGGTCACTGGGTTGGGCTATGGCAAGTTACTTTGCCGGTTTATCCTTTAATTTATCTCCTAGTTTAAATTATTGGTTATCAAGCATTGCGGCGGTTTGCTTAATGGGTTTTTTAGCCTTTGTTAAGGTCGCACAAAATCAGCGTGAAATAGCGCCTTCTCGAACTTTTTCTCCTGTAAAACAGCTTACAGCATTTTTTAAAATCGCAGGGCTTTGGCGTTTAAGTGTATTTGTGATCGGTGTTAGTTGTATTTATGCGGTATTTGATCAGCAATTTGCTATTTATTACACCTCTTTTTTTGACACCCCAGAGCAAGGTCGAGAGTTTTTTGGCTATTTAACTTCAGCGCAAGTTATTCTTGAAGCGGCTATTTTGTATTTAGCTGTTAAATGGGTGAATTATGTGGGCATTAAAAATTCGTTGCTGTTAAGTGGTGTATTGATGGCGATACGAATATATTGCTCGGGGATTGTTAGTGACTCTATCAGCATTAGTTTATTGAAATTATTACACGCCATTGAATTACCGCTGATGCTGATTGCGTTATTTAAATATATAAATATGCATTTTGATGCGCGCTATTCAGCGATGATCTATATCATTGGCTTTCAATTTACTACGCAATTGGTGGCGTCAATGTTAGCCGTCGCGGTAGGTGTTGTATATGATCATGTAGGCTTTGCGTTAGCCTACCAGTATTTGGGTTTGGTTATCTGTGTGTTTATTGTATTATCGCTTTTTACATTAAAAAAAGATGTTATTAAAACGAATCACGAGCAATCAATTTAAACGGTAGGCTGTGATGAACAATATCAGTACGCTGGTCTATGAGGTATTCCATTGCCCAACGTCCCATTGCATGATGGGGTAATGCCATGGTAGTTAAATTCGGTTGTAATAATTGTGGAATACTGCCCCAATCATCAAAACTTGCTATACCAATATCCTTACCAACGATCATTCCTTTATCATGCACAACAAAGTAAATTTCTAGCGCCATGGGATCTTGACCACAAATAATAGCATCAGGTTTAAACTCGTCTATTACTCTCGCTGCAGACTCTCTCGAAGTAGAAATCTCACTACCATCGGCTTGACCAATAATCACCGATTCAATGAGTAAATCATCGAGTGGTAAGCCGTGCTTTTTAAATGAATTTATAACGCCTTGTTTGCGACCTTTGGCTGCAATTATATGCTCATTTAAGTTTAAAAAAGCAATGCGGCGATAGCCTTTGCATATTAATGCATCGGTAATATCTTCACCTGCTTGCTGTTCATCAGGGACTACACAAGGGAAATTATTCAAAGCAGGAAAACAGTTAGCTAAAATTGTTGGTATTTTTTTTAGTTCATCAGCTACCACAACTTGGCGATGATACATTGCTGAATATATAACGCCCTCTACGCGATACTCTAAAAGGCTTTCTATAGCTCTGTCTATACTCGCTTGGGTTTCGTTAACATTGAGGATCAACAGTTCTTTATTTTTCTGCCACGCAATTTCTTGGGCACCACGAATAATATCAAAAGTATAAGGAACACTAAGCAGTTCATCAGCAATAATTGCGTAAATGTTTGAGTTTTTACGTCGCGTTAAACTTGCCGCACGATTAGGACGATAACCTAATTCTTTTATCGCTTTAAGAACCTTCTCGCGGTTAATATCTTTGACTGTTGGATCATTATTGACCACTCGCGATACAGTTTTAAATGAAACACCTGCGTGAACAGCGACTTGCTTAATTGTAACCATACTAGAATAAGACCCTCTGTGAATAAAAACAGTATAACAGCAGATTGCACTTTATTTATATGTTTTTGTTAAGGTTTGAGTTGTCGTTGTTATCTAAAGATAAACTTATTCAGAGGCTTACTTTTAAGTTATTAGGCGAATTATACTCATGATGTAACAACATTGGCTAAACCTAGTAAGCCGAAAAGGTAATACTAAGCGTTGATATAATAGCTTAAACATTAGCTCATCAGATTATAGATTATGCAGTCACAGTGAATCGAGTTTGATATATTACTATCCATAATTGGCTCGCCATGGATCGCTTCGACTTTCAATGAGTGGAAGAAATTCGCTGACTTACCAGCTCACCGAATTTGAACCGCTTTATTTTTGATTCTTCGCGAAGTAGGTGGCAGCCTTTTTAATATGGCTAAGTCCTATGTTTTGGGTATATCAACAATTTCAGCTTTTCATACGCAAACAAACTGCCAGCTGTTAAATAATAGTTAATGGTAGGGGCTTGTTGTTAGCGTACGTTACGATTTAATGGTATTAAATGATAATTAATGTGCTAACTGCAAGGGAAAATCTATGTCATTGAGAGCTTTTAAAGAAAAACCAAGTGCAATAATTTTCTTTTTACCGCTTTTGCTACTGCTTTTAATTTGTATATCCCATTTTGGCGCAAACTATGTACAAATGCTTTATCAGAAAAAGTTTACACAATCTCTTATTAGTAAAGCCGAAGAAATCTCCAGTGATATTAGCCAATCCATTTATCAGACAGAAGCCATTAACCCTCGACGCTGTGATGAAGAAACTGTAAATAAATTACGTATCCTTTTAACTAACTACCACTACACGCATGATGTTGGTTTAGTTAAACAAAATAGAATTATATGTTCGGCAAATTGGGGCATTTTAAAAGAGCCCGTTGAACTTAATGTTGATTTTTTTAAGGGCACTAAAGGTTTTTATTTTGCGCAAAAAGTTGAGGGGATTTTTCCTATTGATGCCAAATATGATATTGCAAAACGTAATGGTGTTATTGCATTTACAATTCAAGATCCTTTCAAATATTTTGATCAAGCAAATAAGGATTTTTCGTTTAATATAACCTCTAGTGATGGCTTGTACGTTTTCCATCAATTTGATTCCGAATTTCAGTTTGATAATGAATTTAACTCATTATCACAAGAAGTTAAAAGCTGTAGTACAAAATTTAACTATTGCGCTAGCGTGCTTAATAATCGCCCTGGGTTACTATTTTTTTCCACTTTGACTGCGATACTTTTATTGCTTTGCGTTATTAGTTTTTTAATTATTTATTCTTTTATCTCATACATAGAAAGAACAAATTCGATTGAATTTCGATTACGTAATGCAATCGCAGATGAAAGTATTTATTTAGAATATCAGCCAATTTTAGAGGTCCAGAGTAAGCAGATTATTGGTGTAGAATGTTTAATTAGATGGAAAGATGCGGTACATGGGCAAGTCTCACCTGAGTTATTTTTAAGTATTGCTGAGCAGTTAAATTTATATCCGTCGATGGCATTTTCATCTGTACAGCGGGCATTTAAAGAGTTGTCGCCTTTTGTTATAGAAAAAGATGACTTTAGTATTGCAATTAATGTTAACTCCTTTGAAATTCAAAGTTCGGAGTATTTACCGTTTTTAAATGAGCAATGCGAATTATATAAAATAAGCCAAAAACAAATAAAAATTGAGATCACTGAGCGTATAGGACTGCCACTAAATGAGTTGTCACACTTTGCTTTGCAGGCTAAACGTTATGGGTTTACTGTTGCCTTGGACGATTTTGGCACAGGTGTTTCAAATTTAGTTTGGTTAACTGAAATTAACTTCGATATCATAAAAATAGACCGTATTTTTACTCAATCGATTACTGATCCTTTGAAAAAAGATATGCTACTGGCAATAATGGCACTATTCACGAACCTTAATCGTATTGTTATTTTTGAAGGCGTTGAAACGAAAGAACAGTGTGAATTCATTGAAAAGTATAATAAATGCTACCAGGTTCAAGGTTGGTATTTTTATAAAGCGCTGCCTTTAGATGCATTGAAAGAATTAATAGTTTAAATAAAGCGGTATTGCGAAACCGATCATTCACCAGGCTTTACTTGGTTAGAACACTTATGTCTGACTCAAATAATATGCTTTTTAAGTAGTGCTGGTTTTTAGCTAAAGCTGGTGCTTTAAATTTAAAATTGAACCGTAACCATAATCAAATCAAATATAGTATTTAAGTGTTGTAGCGCACAGAGCTGGGGAGCTTTATAAACTAGGCTTTAAATCTCGGCCTTTTACATTAACGTGAGGGGCGAGAACTCTGAGGCAACTATGCAAAATCCAACTCATGATAAAAAAGTAGATGATAAAAAGTCTGCTGAAACACTAAAAAAAGAAGCGGCAAGCAAGCGCGCAGCTTTAGAACCTGACACGAAAAAATCATACAGAAAACCCCAGCAAAAATAATAGAGTCGTTAATTATCTAACCAGTTTTCGCAAAGCATTATTTGAGCTTAATTAAGGATTGAGTGGCATTATCGACAGGTAGATTCGATAAATATACAAGGAGCTAGATAATAGATGTTCTCTACTATTTGTGGTTCTTCACTCGTTGGTGAGGGATCATATTCTTGTTGTTTAAGGCTACTGAGAGGGCAGGGCAAGAGCATGAAAAAAGTCTATGATTTCAATACCTTTTCAAGGTAATCTGTACTGCGCATAGCTTTTTTCTGTTTTGCGGGCATGCCTTTATTAAAGCTTGTTTCTGCTTTTAGCTGATT